>NZ_JABWRA010000049.1:0-49930 GCF_014268705.1 Pseudomonas sp. SWRI179
GGCGGGGGCGCGGGCCAAGCGGTTGGCCAAGGCGTTGGAATCTTCATCGGGTTGAAGGGCCTCATCGCGGGCAAGCCTTGCTCCCACAGGTGCAATGCCAAATGACAGTCTGCTGAAGACCTTTGGGAGCAAGGCTTTCGCTAGACCTGTGGGAGCAAGGCTTGCCCGCGATGGCGTCAGCACTGTCGACACAAGTCCCCAAACTGTCATCAAGTCTGAATAGGCTCCGAAGGTTCAACCCTGCGAGCCCCAAGTATGTCCAAAGGCTGGTTCCTGATTCCGCTGTTGTTGCTCAACCTGAGCGCCCACGCCGAAGACTGGCCCGGCGAGCAATGGCCAAGCGGCCCGACGCCGAGCGGGCCGGCCATCGAAGCCTTGGCGCAATACGCCTTCCCACCCCGGGACGATGAGAGCCGCGAGGGCATCCGCACCGATGCGCTGCTGGTGATCCAGGATGGTCGGCTGGTCTATGAACGCTACGCCGGGCCAACCACCGCCCAGACCCCGCACCTGACCTGGTCGATCAGCAAAAGCCTGCTGGCGACGGTATTCGGCGTGGCCTATGGCGAACAGCGCTTTGCCCTGGACGATCCGGCCGCCAAGTACTACCCGCCGCTGAACCGACACCCGGGCCTGACCCTGGCCGATCTTTTCCATTGGGCGTCCGGCCTCGACTGGCAGGAAGACTACGAATACGCGCCGCTGAAGTCATCGGTGGTGGCGATGCTCTACACCCGCGGGCGTCATGACATGGCGGCGTTTACCGCGCAGCATGAAAGCTTCAGTCCGCCGGGGCGGGCGTTCCGTTATTCCAGCGGTGACAGCAACCTGTTGGCGGCGGCCCTGAAAAATATCGTCGGCCCGGCACGTTATCCCGATTACCCCTGGACCGCTCTGTTCGAACCCTTGGGCATCCGCAATGCCACCTGGGAAACCGACGCCAGTGGTACGTTCGTGGGGTCGTCCTACGCCTACCTGACGGCGCGGGATTTGGCGCGTGTCGGCTTGTTGATGCAACGGGACGGCCGCTGGGGCGAACGGCAGCTGATTTCCAAGGCTTGGGTCGCGTTCAGCCGTGAACCGTTCGTGCACTTCCAGGCCGGCCAGGATGAAGCCGTGCCGGGCGGGCACTGGTGGCTCAACCGCGCCGCCGATCCGGCGATCCACCCCTGGCCCGACGCGCCGCCGGACACCTTCGCCGCCCTGGGCCATTGGGGCCAGGCGCTGTACGTCATTCCCAGCGCCAAACTGGTGATCGTGCGCTACGGCGACGACCGCGACGGCCGCTATCGCCATAACGAACTGCTCAAGCGGGCCATGGCGGCGTTCGCCGGGACGGTGCAGCCATGAGGCGCAACGTGTTGCTGACCCTGCTGTCGGCGGTGCTCATCGCCCTGTTCAGTTGGATGTGGCTGGAGCGGGTGGCGTTGCGGGCCTTTCCCGACATCATTAGCGCCTACACCGCCAAGGAATACTGCTCGTGTCGCTATGTGATGGAGCAATCGGCGGACTACTGCCGTGGCTATGTGAAGCAGTCGGTGCCCACCAGCGACTTTCTCGAGACCGCAGACGCGAAACGCATCACCGTCAGCGGGTTGGGGCGTAGCAACAGCGCGCGGTGGATGGGGGAGCGGCAGGGGTGTCGGTTGGAACCCTGAAAGTTGATTCGATGATGGCTTTTGTGGCGAGGGAGCTTGCTCCCGCTGGGCTCTGTAGGAGCTGGCGAAGCCTGCGATCTTTTGATCTTTCGCTTGAGACTCAAGTGTCTGGGGAAAGATCGCAGCCTCGTTGCACTCGACAGCTCCTACGGCCCAGCGGGAGCAAGCTCCCTCGCCACAAAGGTTATGTGCGCAGCAGCGATGTTCTGAAACAGACAGTTTGCAAGCGCCCTCGGCCCGGTTAAGGTTCGCCACAGGTTTATCTACCCTCCGAGTGCATATGTTCAAGCGGTTCTTCCCACGCGTGGTCGCCAGCGTGCTGCTGGCCTGCGCAGCGCTGCCGGCCCAGGCCGACTGGTACCTGGACGGCGAGTCGTCGCGGCTGTCGTTTATCAGCAGCAAAAACGGCAACATTTCCGAGGTCCAGCGTTTCCTGGTGCTGCACGGCCAAGTCCAGCCCGACGGCTTGGCGCGCCTGGAAGTGGAACTCGAATCCATCAACAGCGGTATCCCCCTGCGGGATGAGCGCATGCGCGCCGAGCTGTTCGACATCAAGCAATTCGCCGAGGCCACGGTCACCGCCAAGATCGACCTGATGCCGATCCAGGACCTGGCCAACGGCGCACAGCTGGAATTGCGCCTGCCGCTGACGGTGAACCTGCACGGCAAGCAGCATGAATATCCCGTTGAGTTGCTCGCGACGCGCCTGGATGAGCGTCGCTTCCAAGTGGTGACCCTCGAACCGGTGGTGCTCAACGCGGCGGATTTCGATTTGGCGCCGGGCCTGGAAAAGCTGCGCAACCTGGCCGGGTTATCGGCCATCAGTTTGTCGGTGCCGGTGAATGCGGTGCTGATTTTCACGGCGCGCTGACATGAGCGGCCCGGTCTTTCCCTGGCGTGAAGGCAATCGCTTCGAGCTGTTGGTCGACGGCCCGGAATTCTTTCCGCGCATGCTGGTGGAAATCGCCCGTGCCCGGGAACAGGTCGAGCTGGAACTGTACCTGGTGGAGGCGGGGGCCTGCGCCGAAGCACTGGTCCAGGCACTGGTCCAGGCCGCCGAGCGTGGCGTTCGCGTGCGCTGCCTGTTCGATGACTACGGCAGCCTGGCGTTTACCCTGGCCCTGCGCAAGCGTCTGACCGAGGCCGGGGTGGAGTTGCGTTTCTACAATCGCCTGAGCTGGCGGCGCTGGGTGCGCAATCTGTATCGGGATCATCGCAAGCTGTTGTTGGTGGACCAACGCCTGGCCGTGGTCGGTGGCACCGGGGTGACCGATGAATTCTGGAACCCCCTCGACGACCGCAGTGAGTGGCACGAAGTGATGGTGGAAATCGTCGGCCCGCTGGTGCTCGACTGGCAACTGCTGTTCGACCGCCAGTGGCTCGCCAACCGCCATCGGCGTGCCTGGAAACCGGCGTCCAACTTCGGCTTGCCGCGCCTGCCTCGCGTGCCGCCGGTGGGCGAGGGCATGGGCCGGGTGGCGTATGCCGACGCCCGTCAGCATCGCGACATCCTGCAATCGCTGTCCCGGGCATTGAACAGCGGCCAGAAACGCATCTGGATGGCAACGCCGTACTTCCTGCCGACCTGGAATGTGCGCCGCTCCTTGCGCAAGGCCGCCGCCCGCGGCATCGATGTGCGCCTGCTACTGACCGGCCCACGCACCGATCACCCGTCCGTGCGCTACGCCGGGCACCGTTACTACCCGCGACTGCTCAGGGCCGGCGTGCAGATTTACGAGTACCAGCCGTGTTTCCTGCACTTGAAGATGGTGCTGGTGGATGATTGGGTCAGCATTGGTTCCTGCAATTTCGATCATTGGAACCTGCGTTTCAACCTGGAAGCCAACCTCGAAGCCTTGGACTCCAAGCTCAGCAGCGCCGTGGCGGCCAGTTTCGAGCGGGATTTCGCCCAGAGCCTGCAAGTCAGCCTCGACGCCTGGCAGCGCCGACCGCTGTGGAAGCGGTTCAAGCAGCGGCTGTGGGGGTGGGTGGATCGGTTGGTGGTGAATCTGCTGGATCGGCGGGGTTAAGCGCAATCCTTGAAAACACATGGAACCCCATGTGGGAGCGGGCTTGCTCGCGAAGGCGGTGTGTCAGCCGACTCAATTGCTGACTGATACACCGCCTTCGCGAGCAAGCCCGCTCCCACAGGGTCATGCATGTTGTTGGGTCAGAGCAACTCAAAACTCTGCTGTTTCACATCCTGGGAGTCCAGGCCGATCTGCACGTTGAACTTGCCCGGCTCCGCGGCGTACTTGAGCTGGGCGTTGAAGAACTTCAGGTCGTCTTCGGTGATGGTGAAATGGATGACTTTCTTCTCGCCGGCCTTGAGCATCACCTTGCGGAAGTTCTTCAGCTCCTTCACCGGGCGGATGATCGAGCCGGTCACGTCCTGGATGTACAGCTGCACCACGGTCTCGCCGTCACGCTTGCCGGTGTTTTCCAGCGTCACGCTGGCATCGAGCTTGCCGGTCTTGTTCAGCGTGGTCGACGACAGCGCCATGTCCGACAGGCTGAATTCGGTGTAGCTCAGGCCGTAGCCGAACGGGTAGAGCGGGCCGGTGGTGTCGTCGAAATACTGCGAGGTGTAGTTGCCCGGCTTGCCCGGCGTGAACGGCCGGCCAATGCTCAGGTGGTTGTAGTAGGTCGGAATCTGCCCTACCGAGCGTGGGAAGGTGATCGGCAGCTTGCCAGACGGGTTGTAGTCACCGAACAGCACGTCCGCGATGGCGTTGCCGCCTTCGGTGCCGCTGAACCAGGTTTCCAGGATCGCATCGGCCTGCTGCTTTTCTTCCAGCAACGACAGCGGACGGCCGTTCATCAGCACCAGCACCAGGGGCTTGCCGGTGGCCTTCAGGGCCTTGATCAGCTCGCGTTGGCTGGCGGGGATGTTCAGCTCGGTACGGCTCGACGATTCATGGGACATGCCCCGGGACTCACCCACGGCGGCCACCACCACGTCGGCGGACTTCGCGGCCTTCACCGCTTCGTCGATCAGCACTTGGGCCGGGCGCGGGTCATCCACCACTTCCGGGGCGTCGAAATTGAGGAAGTTCAGGTAGTCCAGGACCTTCTTGTCGCCGGTGATGTTGGCGCCACGGGCGTAGATCAGCTTCGACTCACCGCCCAGAGCGCGGGTCATGCCGTCGAACAGGGTGACCGACAGCGCCGGGCGCCCGGCGGCAGCCCAACTGCCCATCATGTCGATGGGGGCCTTGGCCAAGGGACCGACCAGGGCGATCTTCGCGGTTTTCTTCAGGGGCAGGGTCTGGTTGCGGTTTTCCAGCAGGACCAGGCTGCGGCGCGCCACATCCCGGGCATCGGCGCGGTGCATGCGGCTGTCGGCGTAGACGTCGGCGGGGTCATCCTCGGCCTTGCCGATGCGCAGGTACGGGTCCTTGAACAGGCCCATGTCGTACTTGGCCGCGAGCACTTCGCGCACCGCATTATCGATGTCGCTCTGCTCGATCTCGCCAGCTTTCAGCAGCCCTGGCAACTCCTTGCCGTAGAGCGAGTCGTTCATGCTCATGTCGATGCCGGCCTTGATCGCCAGCTTCGCCGCTTCGCGACCGTCCTTGGCGACGCCGTGCTTGATCAGTTCGAAGATGGCGCCGTGGTCACTGACCGCGAGGCCCTTGAAGCCCCATTCCTTGCGCAACAGGTCGTTCATCAGCCAAGTGTTGGCCGTGGCCGGCACGCCGTTGATGGAGTTCAGCGCGACCATCACCCCGCCGGCACCGGCGTCGATGGCGGCGCGGTAGGGCGGCAGGTAGTCCTGGTACATTTTCAGCGGACTCATGTCCACGGTGTTGTAGTCCCGACCGCCTTCCACGGCGCCATACAGGGCGAAGTGCTTGACGCTGGCCATGATGCTGTCGGCGGCGTTGGCCCCGGTGCCCTGGAACGCCTTGACCATCACCCCGGCAATGCGCGACACAAGATAAGTGTCTTCGCCGAAGCCTTCTGAAGTCCGGCCCCAGCGCGGGTCGCGGGAAATATCGACCATGGGCGCGAAGGTGATGTCGATGCTGTCGGCCGCCGCCTCCTTGGCTGCGATTCGGCCGGAGTGGTAGATGGCGTCCATGTCCCAGCTTGAAGCCAGGGCCAGGGGGATCGGGAAAATCGTGCGGTGGCCGTGGATCACGTCATAGGCGAAGAACATCGGGATCTTCAACCGGCTGCGCATGGCCGCGTCCTGCATCGGACGGTTCTCATCACGGGTGATGGAGTTGAACGTGCCGCCGATGTTGCCGGCGGCGATTTCCTTGCGAATCATCTCCCGGGGCATTTCCGGGCCGATGCTGATCAGGCGCAATTGGCCGATCTTCTCTTCGAGGGTCATCTGCTTCATCAGGTTACTGATGAACGCATCCTTGTTCTCCATGGGGGCGGGCAGGTTGTCGGCTAATACGGAGTGACTGGCCAGACTGACAAACAGGCCCAGCAAACACAGCTTCTTCATGAATAATTTTCTCGCAAGCCTAAAGGGCGGTGATCAAGACACGCCGGTCAGCCAAAATGTGAGGAGCGGCTATTGTTGTTCAGTTAAATGCAGCAGACTTTCGAACCCATTGGGCTGAACTTAGTTTCGCACTGCGCATCTTTTAGCCCATCGGCCCGTTTCAATCCAGCGCGACGGCAGATTATGCCCCAGACGTCGGCGGGATAGGTGGCCGGGTTTTCCTATGTCATGCAAGGGAGCGCCATATCCGATGAATCCTCGACTGAATCACCTTCGCAGCCTGCCGATGCTGGCGCTGATGCTGCTCACCACGTTGTTGGCCGGTTGCGGCATCAACAACATCCCGACCCTGGACGAACAGGCCAAGGCCGCCTGGGGCCAGGTGCAGAACCAGTACCAGCGCCGCGCCGACCTGATTCCCAACCTGGTGGAGACCGTCAAGGGCTACGCCCAGCACGAGCAGGACACCCTGACCGCAGTGATCGAGGCGCGGGCCAAGGCCACGTCGATCCAGGTGGACGCCAGCACCTTGGACAACCCGGAAAAACTCAAGCAGTTCCAGCAGGCCCAGGACCAACTGAGCGGCGCATTGAGCCGGCTGATGGTGGTGGTCGAGCGTTATCCGGACCTCAAGGCCAACCAGAATTTCCTGGCGTTGCAATCGCAGCTCGAAGGCACCGAGAACCGCATCGCCGTGGCCCGCCGCGACTTCATCCTGGCGGTGCAGAAGTACAACACCGAGATCCGCACGTTCCCGGGGCGCCTGTGGCACAGCGTGATGTACAGCGACCTGCCGATCCGCGAAACCTTCGAGGCCACCAGCCCCAATGCTGAAAAAGCCCCTGAAGTGAAGTTCTGAAAAAACTGTGGGAGCGAGCCTGTGGGAGCAAAGCTTGCTCGCGATGAACGATAACGCGGTCATTAAAAAGACCGAGGTGCCTTCATCGCGAGCAAGCTTTGCTCCCACAGCAGCTCGCTCCCACACAGGAGTTGCGATGCGAGCGTTGAAATTTGGCCTGGTGCTGGTGCTCTGGGCGTTTGCCATCACGGCCCAGGCCGAATTGAAGTTTCCGGAACTGACCGGGCGGGTGGTGGACGCCGCCCAGATGCTCGAACCCTCGGTGCGCACGCAATTGGACTCGCAGCTCCAGGCCCATGAACAGGCGACCGGCGAACAGGTGGTCGTCGTGACCCTGGCGGACTTGCAGGGCAGCAGCATCGAGGACTTCGGCTATCGACTGGGGCGACATTGGGGCATCGGGCAAAAGGATAAAAACAACGGCGCGCTGCTGATCGTCGCTCGGGATGACCGTAAACTGCGCATCGAAGTGGGGTATGGCCTGGAGGATCGCCTGACCGACGCCCAGAGTTCGGTGATCATCCATCAGGTGATCACACCGGCCTTCAAGACGGGCAACTTCAATAAAGGTATCAGCGACGGCGTCGCGGCGATGCTGGTGGTGCTGGGCGGCAACCCGCTGGACGAGCCCGCGACTGCTTACAATGCAGATGGGCAGCAGGGCGATTTTGTCGAGCGTCACCCGGGGCTGTTCATCTTCCTGGTGATACTGTTTATTTTGACGGTATTGGTCTGCCAGATGCTCGGTATCCTGCCGGCCGGACGCGGTGGCTCCAGCGGCTCGGGCGGTTACGGTTACGGTGGCGGAGGCTTTGGCGGCGGAGGCGGTGGGGGCGGCTTCAGCGGCGGTGGTGGCAGTTTTGGGGGCGGCGGTTCGTCGGGCGGCTGGTGATAATAATAATGAGCAGGCACTTTTAACCATGGCATTACTGACTGAACACGAACAACGCAAGGTTGCCGAGGCCATCGCCCGGGTCGAGCGGCATACCGACGCCGAACTGGTCACGGTACTGGCCGCCCGCGCCGACGACTACGCCTATATCCCGCTGCTGTGGGCCAGCTTGCTGGCCCTCGTGGTGCCCGGCGTGGTCCATTACCTCAGCGGGTGGCTGGCCGTGCACAGCCTGCTACTGGTGCAGTGGGTCAGTTTCATCGTGTTGTGCCTGGTGTTCCGCATCCCCAAGATCACCACGCACCTGATTCCCCGTTCCGTGCGCCACTGGCGGGCCTCCAACCTGGCGCGCCGGCAATTCCTCGAACAGAACCTGCACCACACCGTGGGCAGCACGGGTGTGCTGATCTTCGTCTGCGAGGCCGAGCGGTATGTGGAAATCCTCGTCGATGAAGGCATCTCCAAGCACCTGGACAACACCTGCTGGGACGCCATTGTCGCAGCGTTTACCCAGCAGGTTCGCCAGGGGCAGACCTTGCAGGGTTTCGTGACGTGCATCGAAGCCTGCGGAGAATTGCTCAAGGAACACGTGCCGCTGACCCAGGAGCGCAATGAACTGCCGAATCGGTTGGTGGTTTTAAGCTGATTGTCGATCACCATGGCCAGAGCCGCTTTTGTGGCGAGGGAGCTTGCTCCCGCTCGGCTGCGAAGCAGTCGTCGATTTGCGAGCTCGTTGCCCGACCTTGGAGCCGATGGGGACCGCTTCGCGGTCCAACGGGAGCAAGCTCCCTCGCCACAAAAGCTCCCTCGCCACAAAAAAGCCCCAGTGAGCCACAAAAAGCTCAGTGAGCCGCAAAAGCCGGGGCCTTCGTAAAAAGGGCCTGGATTTTCTACCACTGGGGAAATTCCCCGTGCCCTCGCTGCCCATCCCCCCTAAAATACCCGCCATTCCCGATCCGCCCGCCCCGAGGCCGCTTGTTCATGTCCGCCACCGCAACTCCAGCCCGTCCCGCGCCGGATCACCACGCCCAATTCATCGAGCTGCTGCGCACCAGCCTTGAACAAAACGCTTTCATCAAACTGGTACTGGCCAAGTACGTGGGGGACGAAGCGGACCTCCAGCGGCTGATCATCAAGCAGCTGACGGTCAAGGACCAGCCATGCCTGTCTTTTGTCTACCGCTACAAGACCCGCGACATCACCAAGAATTTCCCACTGGCCGAAGGCGTGGACACCATCGCCGCGCTGTTGCCGGCGTCGTTCAAGAACGCGCATTTGCTGGCGGTCACCGACGAGGCGCAGTTGGAGTACAGCAAGAAGGGCAAGAGCTCACTATTCAAGAGCAAGCCCCAGCAACTGCGGGAAGTGCCGTCTGCCGAGCACAACCGTGAGAAAAATCGCTTTCTCGACCTGAACCGGCCATTTTTGGCTGACCTGGGCGTGACCAACCACAAGCACGAGCTGATTCCGGCAATGTCGCGCAAGTGGAAGCAAATCAACAAGTTCATCGAGGTCTTCAGCCATGCGCTGACCTCTTCGCCCCTGGCCTTGGACAAACCGGTGCGGGTCTCGGATTTCGGTTCGGGCAAGGGCTACCTGACCTTCGCCATCCATGATTACCTGCGCAACACCTTGCAGGCCGAGGGCGTGGTGACGGGTGTCGAGCTGCGCGAAGACATGGTCAAGCTGTGCAACGAAGCCGCCGCGCGCCTGGAGCACCCGGGCCTGAGCTTCCAGCACGGTGACGTGCGCAGCGTGGCGCCGAGCGCGGTGGATGTGATGATCGCCTTGCACGCCTGCGATATCGCCACCGACTACGCGATCCACATGGGCATTCGCTCGGGCGCCTCGATCATCATGTGCTCGCCGTGCTGCCACAAGCAGATCCGCCTGCAGATCCAGAGCCCGGCGTTGCTCAAGCCGATGCTGCAATACGGCCTGCACCTGGGCCAGCAGGCGGAAATGGTCACTGACAGCTTGCGGGCGCTGTTCCTCGAAGCGTGTGGCTACGAGACCAAGGTGTTCGAGTTCATCTCCCTGGACCACACCAACAAAAACAAGATGATCCTGGCCGTCAAACGCGCCGAACCGGCGGACCCCACCGAGCTGCTGGCAAAAATCGAAGAACTCAAGGCCTTCTACCACATCACCGAGCACTGTCTCGAAACGCTGCTGCGGGCGGATGGCTATCTCGCCTGACCTCGCCCTGCTAGCACCAACCCCCTGTGGGAGCGGGCTTGCTCGCGAAAGCGGTGTGCCAGCCGACTGAATAGCTGACTGACACACCGCTTTCGCGAGCAAGCCCGCTCCCACGATATGCAGTCCGTCAGGTTATCAGCGCTTATCCCTCACCTACCGACGTACCGGGCTACCTTTAATGCGTCAACCCCTCACGCATTCCCAAAGGAGCCCTTCCCATGGCCGCCAAGAAAATCCTGATGCTGGTCGGCGATTACGTCGAAGATTATGAAGTCATGGTGCCGTTCCAGGCCTTGCAGATGATCGGCCACACCGTGCACGCCGTGTGCCCGGACAAAACCGCGGGCCAAACGGTGCGCACGGCGATCCACGATTTCGAAGGCGACCAGACCTACAGTGAAAAACCGGGGCACTTGTTCGCCCTCAACCATGACTTCGCCAACGTCCAGGCCGCCGACTACGACGCGCTGCTGGTGCCGGGTGGGCGGGCGCCGGAATACCTGCGCCTGAACGAAGCCGTCCTGCAACTAGTGCGTGATTTCGATCTGGCGGGCAAGCCGATTGCCGCGGTGTGCCACGGTGCGCAATTGCTGGCGGCGGCGGGCATCCTCGAAGGGCGTGAATGCAGCGCCTACCCGGCGTGCGCCCCGGAAGTACGGCTGGCGGGCGGGACCTATATGGACATTCCCGTGACCCAAGGCCATGTCCAGGGCAACCTGGCGACCGCACCGGCCTGGCCTGCGCACCCGAACTGGCTGGCGGGATTCCTGACGCTGCTGGGCACGGCCATCACTTTGTAATAACGCCGCACAGCGGACTGGCAAGGCAAGCGCAACGGGTCTTTACTCTCGGGGCATGTCTTCATTGCCAGGAGAGAAATCATGTCCGGATGGTACGAAATCAGCAAAAGCAGCAGTGGCCAGTTTCGGTTTGTGCTCAAGGCGGCCAACGCCGAGACAATCCTGACCAGCGAGTTGTACACCACCCGCAGCGGCGCCGACGGCGGCATCGCTTCGGTGCAGAAAAACAGTCCACTGGCCGAACGCTATGAGCTCAAGACCACCAAGGACGGCCATCCGTACTTCAACCTCAAGGCCGGCAACCACGAAGTGATTGGCAGCAGTGAGGCGTATTCATCGGATGCAGCCCGGGACAAAGGCATCGCCAGCGTCAAGGCCAATGGACCGACGACAGTCATCAAGGACAAGACCGTGGCTGCGCTCTGAACCCATCCCTATGGGAGCGAGCCTGCTGTAACGAGTGGGCTTTTGTGGCGAGGGAGCTTGCTCCCGCTGGACCGCGAAGCGGTCCCCATCGGTTCCAAGACCAGGCAGCAGGCTCACAAAATGACGACTGCTGCGCAGCCGAGCGGGAGCAAGCTCCCTCGCCACAGTCATGCGCTGACCTGGCATTGAGTTTCCAGGTCATGTAGTCCGAGGCTAAACCTCCACCGGCACCGACAATTTCGGATCGCCCAACGGATGGCTCTTGGCATCGAAGAAGCGCAATTGTACGTCCAGCCCCTCGAACACCTTGGCGTAATGCCGCTTCTGATGCTGGATGAACGCCTGGCTTCGCGGATAGATCGAAACCGCCACGGTTTTCGGGGCGGCCAGGCGCAGGGCATGGACAATGTGCCGGTCCTGCTCGCCGAGGGCATGGCCGAACAGGCACAGATTATCGCCATGCTGCAGCAACTGGTCGTAGCAGAACGACAGGTAATCGCTGCTGCGGATGGTCTTGAGCTTGTCGGTGCTGGGACCTTCATTGACGAACAGCGGCACGTCGTCGAGGGTCTTGATCGTGTTGTTGATGGCGAAACTGCCCAGCAAGGTGCCTTCGGTGGACGTGAGTTTGCGCGCCGTGCCGTCCTGGTTGCGCACCAGGTGCAGGCCGCCGTGGAGATACAGTAGGCGTGGTTTGTCCGCGCCCGCCTGGCTCAGGTCGAAACTGTGGTCATCGCCACAGAACAGATCGCTGAGGGTCTCGGCCCCATGCTGGATCGCCCAGTAATTGAGCAAGTCGTAATTGGTGGTGAACACCGTGCGGTAGCGGCTCAGTTCCTGATTGATCGTCGCCAGGGTCGATGGCTGCACCAACCGCCACGGGATATGCACCGCATGCACGGTGTTGATCAGCGCTTCCTTGATTGCGTAGTAGCGGTTACGCGGGGCGGCGGAGCTGACGGCCAGGGCCTTGTTGACCCGACTGGTGGTTTTCAGCGCCCCGAGCACCTGTTCGAAGCTGCGCGTCTGCATCGCGTCGAACACGCTCAGTTCCGACGGGCTCAAGGGTTTTTCCTCAACGGTGCGGGCATTTTCGAACAGCGAGTCATAGCCGAAATCGTCCCACACCGCACGGCTGGCGCCATTGCCCAGCAGCAGGCCGCTGAAGGCAGTGTCGGCGCGCAAGGCCTCCCAGTCTTCGAGCCGGGTGTCGTATTCCTGGAAATCGGTCATCGCAAGGATCATCTCAAAACGTGGCAAAGGCAGGCCGCGACTTTATCACGACCCAGTCTTGAGCCAGATCAAGATACGTCGTGACTACTCGGTCAATCCTGTACGCCCCTGCCGATTCGGCCTCTTCCAGGAGCGTGTGCCATGAGCAGCACTTTTTTCATCCCCGCCGTGAACATCATGGGTCTGGGTTGCCTCGACGAGGCCATGACCGCCATTCGCAACTACGGCTTTCGCAAGGCGCTGATCGTCACCGACGCAGGGCTGGCCAAGGCCGGCGTCGCCACCAAGGTGGCCGAGTTGTTGGCGCTGCAGGACGTCGACTCGGTGATTTTCGACGGTGCCAAGCCCAACCCGAGCATTGCCAATGTCGAGCTCGGGCTGGGCTTGCTCAAGGAAAGCCAGTGCGATTTCGTCGTGTCCCTGGGCGGCGGTTCACCCCACGACTGCGCCAAGGGCATCGCCCTGTGCGCCACCAACGGCGGACAGATCCGTGACTATGAAGGGGTGGACCGTTCGAGCAAGCCGCAACTGCCGCTGATCGCCATCAACACCACGGCGGGCACCGCCAGCGAGATGACCCGTTTCTGCATCATCACCGACGAGACCCGCCATGTGAAAATGGCGATTGTCGATCGCAACGTGACCCCGCTGATGTCGGTGAATGACCCAGCGTTGATGGTGGCGATGCCCAAGGGCCTGACGGCCGCCACTGGCATGGATGCGCTGACCCATGCGATCGAGGCTTATGTCTCCACCGCCGCCACGCCGATAACCGATGCCTGCGCCCTGAAGGCCATTACCCTGATCAGCAACAACCTGCGCCTGGCCGTGCGCGACGGCACCGATCTGGCGGCGCGGGAAAACATGGCCTATGCGCAATTTCTCGCGGGGATGGCGTTCAACAATGCGTCGTTGGGTTTCGTGCACGCGATGGCGCATCAACTGGGTGGTTTTTACGACTTGCCTCACGGCGTGTGCAATGCCGTGCTGTTGCCCCATGTACAGAGTTTCAACGCCTCGGTGTGCGCCGCTCGCCTGACTGACGTGGCCCATGCCATGGGCGCCGATACACGGGGTTTCAGCCCGGAAGAGGGGGCCCGGAACGCCATTGCGGCGATCCGCAGCCTGGCCCAGGACGTGGACATTCCGGCCGGCTTGCGTGATTTGGGCGTGCGCCTCAACGACGTTCCGGTGCTGGCCGCCAACGCCTTGAAAGACGCGTGTGGCCTGACCAACCCACGGGCGGCGGACCAGCGGCAGATCGAGGAGATTTTCCGCAGCGCGTTCTAGGCTTTGTATGAAAAGTCGCCGAGCGGCGATCAGGCAAGGCGAAAACAGGCGAGGAACGGCCGGGGTCGCGCTCGACTTGACGGTTGTCAATGAGCATTCTGCGCCTGTTTTCAACGCAGCATGATCGTCGCGCAGGCACTTTTCGTACAAAGCCTAAGCGACCCGGGGTGGCACGAACCTCACACAGAGCATCGCCGCCGCCCCCAGCAGTGCGCACAACGCCGCCAGCGGCCAGGCTTGCTGGCTCAACAGCAGGCTGGCCATGGCGCCGATCACCGACGCCATCAATTGATGCAGGAACCCGCTCAATGCCATGGCATAAGCGCCGGCCACCGGTGAGCCTTCATTGGCCAGGGACAGGCTGATGGGGTAGATCAACGACTGGCCGAACACCGCGAAGCAGTACGGCAGCCAGAAGAGCAACGCGATGCCGCTCAGGGTGAGGCTGCCTGCCAGCATGGTCATGCTGCCGCCGAGCACCAGCGCGATGCCCCAGCCCATCATTCGCCGTTGACCGGTGCGCAGCACAAAGGCGTTCACCGCCAGTGCCCCGAACAGGTACGCGGCACTGATCGGCCAGCCCAGCAAGCCATATTCAATGGCCGACCAGTGGAAGCTCTCCTGCAGGATCAGCGGCGCGGCGGTATTGAACGCGACGATCACGCCGTAACCCAGCCCACCGGCGAAGGCCGGCAGCAGGAACGCCCGTTGCCGGAATATCTGCCCGTAGATGCCCCACGCCGATTGCCCGTTGCTGCCCTGTATCAGCGCCGGGAAACGGGCCCTGGACACCGCCGCTGCCATGGCCAGGCTGACGGCGCCCAATCCCTGGAAAATCGCCTCCCAGCCAAACGCCGCCTGGATCAGCGAGCCCAGGTACTGGCCAATACCGAGGGCAATCACAAAGGCGATCGATATCCAGGACAGGGCCTTGGCCAGCAGGTCACCGCTGAAGCTGTCACGAATCAGGACCCGCGCCATCACCGAGATACCGCTGGCGCCGATGCCCTGGATCAACCGGAGCATCAGGAACGCCTCGATTGTCGTGCCCAGCGGCAAGGCCAGGTTGCCCAGGCCGTACAACCCCAAAGCCGCCAGCAAGACCGGCTTGCGCCCCAGGCGCTGGCTCAGGCTGCCCCACAACAACATGGGCAGCGCCATGCCGATCAGGTACACCGACAGGCCCCAGGACACCCGGGATGCATCGGCACCGATATCCCGGGCGATATCCGGCAGGGCCGGCAAATAGATGCTCATGCCCAGTTGTGCCAGGAAGACGGTGGTGCAAGTGACGATCAGGGTTGTACGGTTCTTCATCAAGCGTCCTGTCTCAGGGGCGGAGGTCACGCCCGTGGGTCAGCAGCAGTTCGGTGATCTTTTCGCAAAAGGAGCGAATCACGTCAGGCTCCATGTCGGCGCGCAGGGTAATGCGAATGGCGGCCTTGCCTTGCGGCACCACGGGAAAAAACACCGCTGAGGTGAAATACCCCAGTTCGGCCAATTCGACCGCCAGGCTGTTGGCCAGGGATGCTTCACCGCAAGGCACCATACGGATCGCCATGGGAGTGCCGCGCTGTCCGGTCCGCACGAGGCTGTCGAAGAGGCGGATATTAGCCTGCAAACGCGCCTGCAAGGCGCTGAATTCCAGACTGCGGTGCAGGCGGATCGAAGCCATGCCGGCACCGATGGCCGCTGCGTTCAGGCTCTGGGACCAATTGCTCGGTCCACCGTAACGCTGCACCAGCGCCTTGTGCCGTTCACTGCCAAACATGACCAGCCCGCCACTGGCGCCGAATGACTTGGCCAGCGAGGCGACGACCAGGGTGCGCTCGTCCACCGCCGGGATACGCGAACGGACCAGGCCGGCGCCGGATTCCCCGACCGCAGACAGGGCGTGGGAATCGTCCAGGTAAAGAAACAAGCCATAGCGCTGCTTGAGGTACATCAGGCTGTCCAGGTCCGCCATCCCGCCCATGCTGTAGGCGCCGTCGGCTACATACGCCACCTCGCGCTGGCGTTTGCACACGTCCTCGATGAAATCCATGTCGTTGTGCGGGCAGGTGATGACCTGGGTTTCGTCGGCGCAGGCGGCCTTGCTGTGGTTCATCGAATAATGGGCCTGTTTGTCGAACACCATGACGGGCGCACGATTTTGCGTGAATGCACCGCTGGCCAGCAGCGGCAGGATTCCGGCGCTCGCCGCACTGCAAGACAGGGCGCTGAGACAACAGGCGCCAAACAGCTCCGACAACTGGGTTTCGTACTGGTCCAGGATCGCCAGCTTGCAGCGATTCCTTGAATTGGCGACCCGCAGGGTCCCGGCCTCCCACAGGGCGGACATGGCACCGTCCAGCAACGCAGGGTGATAGTCCAGGCCCAGGTAGGATGTCGTGCAGAAGTGATGAAAAGCCCGGCCGTATTGGTCGACCAGCACGTTGGGTGTATTGACCTCGACATTCAGCCCTGAGATTTTCCCGGCTTCGGTGCTTTGCCAATCCTGGTCTGCAAGGGAAATGAGTTTGCGGTAGTTGGTGAAGTAATGAGGTGATTGAGCCGTCTGGTTCATGGTGCGTTTACATTCCTTGGTGAGTGGTGCTGTCCGTGGGGTGTTTCGATTGCGGCGTGTTTCCAGACTTTACAGATTGTTGTGCAGGGCTTTGAATCGGCTGTTTCCGGCGTGCTTGAGTGTCACTGGAGATTTCTGCGTAGGACTTTGCCTAGGACCTTGGACGGGGAATCCATCAATAGTGTCGGAGCTTCGGAGCACCGTGGATTTGCCCCAAGCCCGCTGGGTTATCACTCTTTTCGGAAGGTAGCTTGCTGATGCTCTCAGGTCTCAATCATCTGACCCTTGCGGTCACCGATCTGGATCGCAGTGTGGCTTTTTATGGCGAGCTCTTGCAGCTGCGTCTTGAGGCCAAATGGAACAGCGGGGCATATTTGTCGCTGCCGGGGTTGTGGTTGTGCCTGTCTCTCGACCCGTTACGCGGGCCCGAGCCGGCGGCGGACTACACCCATTACGCGTTCAGCATCAGCGCCGGCCATCTCCCGCTGCTGGTGGCGCGGCTGAACGCGGCCCAGGTGTCGTCGTGGCGAGACAACCGCAGCGAGGGGGATTCGTTCTACTTTCTCGACCCTGACGGGCACAAGCTGGAGGTCCATGTGGGTGACCTCGCGTCGCGGTTGAAGGCTTGTCGGCAGGCACCGTATGCCGGCATGGTGTTTTTTACAGAGCTGTGATGGGGCTGTGTCGAGTCGCGTGGCTGATCTACTGGGCGTTTCGTCCACTACGGTTGATTGCCTGCGCTATCCTCACCGGTATTGGGTACGTTGGTCACGCACTGACCATCACCCGCTTCGTTCACCGCTGCATTACCCGGATGACCTCCAGCCCCATGGACACTTCAAGTTCCGCGCCGCTGGCCAGCTACATCGACCTTCTGCTGGACGCCGTGTGTGCCGTCGACGGTCAAGGGCGTTTCGTGTTTGTCAGTGCCGCCTGCGAGCGTATTTTCGGCTACACCCCGCAGGAGCTGATCGGCCAGCCGATGATCGATCTGGTACACCCCGCCGACCGCCAGCGGACCCTCGAGGCGGCGCGGGAAATCATGGGGGGCGAGCCCAAGCTCAATTTCGAGAACCGCTACCTGCGCAAGGACGGACGGGTGGTGCACATCCTGTGGTCGGCGCGCTGGTCGCCGGTGGACCAACTGCGCATTGCCGTGGCCCGGGACATCACTGAACGCAAGCAGGCCGAGTCCCGGCAAGCGGCGTTGTATGCGATTTCCGAAGCGGCCCATGCCGCGGCTGACTTGCTGGCGCTGTTCAAGCGCATCCACCTGATTATTGGCGAGTGGCTGCCGGCGCTGAATTTCTCGGTGGCGCTGTATGACGAACAATGCTCACAGTTGAATTTCCCCTATCACGTCGATGACCGGGAAGGGCAACCCGAATTGCCGGGCACGGTCACCGGGCGTTTGTGCGCCGAGGTGATTCGCAGTGGCCAGCCGATCCTCCTGACGCCTGGTGGCAGCGCGTTGCCAGCGGGGTTCGACGATTTGGTGGCGCAACCGGACGCGCCATGCTGGCTGGGCGTGCCGCTGAACGCCCAGAGCGGCACGATTGGCGCGCTGATCGTCAAGAGTGCGCCGGACAACGAACGCTACACCGAACAGGACAAGGAGCTGCTGCAATACGTTTGCGCACAAATCACCGTCGCCATCGAGCGCAAGCAGTTGCACGCACGGTTGCAGCACATGGCTCAGTACGATCAGTTGACCCAGGTGCCCAACCGCGAATTGCTCCGTGAACGGTTCAAGTGCGCAGTGGCGGCCGCTCGTGCTGCGTCCGGGCGCATGGCCTTGTTGTATATCGACCTGGATCGTTTCAAGCAGGTCAACGACACCTATGGCCACGGCGTGGGTGACATGCTGCTGCAAGCGGTGGCCAGTCGCCTGAAGGGCTGTATCCGCGACACCGACACCGTGGCGCGTATTGGTGGAGATGAATTCGTGGTCCTGCTGCACAGCATCCAGGCCTTGGAGGATGCCCATCGCGTGCGGGACAAAATCCATCATGCACTGGCCCAGCCGCTGCGTCTGGACGGGCATTGCTTGAGCATCGAACCGAGCATCGGCGTGGCCTGCTTTCCCGACCATGGCACTGAAGACATCGCACTGTTCCGCCACGCCGACGAGGCGATGTATGCCGCCAAACGCCACAATCACCGGGCGTTCGGCATCTGAAAACGCGTCACCGTTCGTCGTGGCGCCCGCAGCTTTCTCAAACCTTCAGCCCGCATCCCATTCGAATATAGGGCAGGGCCCGCGCGCCCGGCATTCACGAATACGGAGGGCTGAACCATGCCTGGTTCAAGCAGTATTTATCCGACAAACAGTGCCCATGATCGAACGAAGGTGTCCGAAGCAGGTCGCAAAAGTGGGAGAACCACCATCACGGCCGTCGATCGAAACCCGCCGAAAGCCGAAATTGGCCGAAAACCGGGCCGGACGTCTCGCTGAATACTCATGGGTGGTTCTGATTCAAGGTGGATAACCCACTAGAACTTTTATCAGAGGAGGGCGCGATCATGAGCCGTATGGCCAGTTTATTTCGCACCACCAGTCTCGTCGTGCTGATGGGCCTGGGTGCCAACAGTGCCTGGGCCCAATCGCCTGTCGAATTCATCAACGATGCTTCCGCCAAAGGCATGGCCGACATCGAGACCAGTCGCATGGCCCATGGGAAAGCCGAATCCAGGGAGGTCAAGGACTACACCATCATGGTGATCAACGATCGCACCACCGCCAATCAACATCTGGCGAAGATTGCCAAGAAGCTCGACTTGCCCGTCGCCCCCCGGGAGGAAGTGGCCGACAAGGCCAAGGCCTTGATGCCGCAGGTCAAGGATGGCGAGTCGTTCGAAGCCGCGTATGCCGCCAGCCAGGTCAAGGCCACCGAGGAGGCCATCGCGCAGATCCAGCAGGAAGCCCAGACCACCGAAGTGCCGGAAATAAAGGCTTTCGCCGACGAAACCCTGCCCAAGTTGCAGACCCATCTCGAAATGGCCAGGGCGCTGCAGGCCAGCCGTTGACCTGCCGCATCTGGTTTTACATTCAGGACCGGGGCGTCAGCGTCCCGGCAGATTTTGCCCGCCGAAAAGGAGAACCTCGATGTCCACACGCCGAGAACCCAACCAATACGCGATGCAGAACCCACTGACCCAATATCCGCGCCCGGAATTTCCCGACCAACCGCAATCGCCGCCTGGCATCGATCAGGACATGCTGCCGCAACCCGATCATGGCGAAAAAAGTTACCAAGGTTTCGGCCGCCTGGAGGGGCGCAAGGCGCTGGTCACTGGTGGCGACTCGGGGATTGGTCGCGCCGCGGCGATCGCCTACGCCCGAGAAGGTGCCGATGTGGCGATCAACTACCTACCCAGCGAAGAGCGCGACGCCCGGCAAGTTATCGAGTTGATCGAAGCCGAGGGCCGCAAGGCGATTGCGATTCCTGGCGACCTCAAGGACGAAGCGTTCTGTGTGCAAATGGTCAAGATGGCGCAACAACAGCTCGACGGGCTGGATATCCTGGTAAACGTTGCCGGTAAGCAGGAAGCGCAAAAAGACATTGCCGACATCACCACCGCGCAGTTTGACGACACCATGAAGACCAACATCTATGCGATGTTCTGGATCTGCAAGGCAGCGGTGCCGCTGATGCCGGCAGGGGCGACCATTATCAATACCGCCTCGATCCAATCCTACGACCCGTCCGCGACCTTGCTAGATTACGCCACCACCAAAGCGGCCATCGTAGCGTTTACCAAGGCGCTGGCTGGGCAGGTCATCGGCAAGGGCATCCGGGTCAATGCCGTGGCACCGGGGCCGATCTGGACCGTGCTGCAACCGAGCGGCGGTCAACCTCGGGAAAAGATTCCCACCTTTGGCTCCCAGGTACCCATGAAGCGCCCGGGCCAACCGGCCGAGTGCGCGCCGCTCTATGTCCTGCTGGGATCGCAGGAGTCGAGCTACATCACCGGGGAAGTATTTGGCGTGACGGGCGGTAACCCGTTGCCTTGATGCCAGACAAATGCGCGAGTGGTTGACGCCACTCGCGCATAGGCATCAGCACTGGTTCAGGTCGATCTTGTTCTTTTGTTCCACGCCATCAAGGCCCTTGGCTTCGTCCTTGCCCATGTCTTGATAGCGCTTGCGCAGCGCTTCAAGTTGCTTGAGGTCCAGCGACTCGAGGCCGAGCATTGCGTTCTGTGCGTCCTTGGACGCCCGCAGCAATTCATCCACTTTCAAATGCAGGATGTCCGTATCGCGGTTCTGGGTGTTCTGGATCAGGAACACCATCAGGAACGTGATGATGGTGGTCGAGGTGTTGATGATGAGTTGCCAGGTGTCGTTGAAGCCGAAGAAAGGTCCGCTGGCGGCCCAGATCGACAACAACACGATGGCGCCTAGAAAGGTTTTGGGGCTCCCCGCCCAAAGGGATAGTTTTTGCGCGATTTTTGCGAACGTCATTGCCGTGTTTCCTTATGGGATGCACCTGTCTGGTGTGACAGCAACGAGTCGGCGAAAATTCTACTTACATTTCAATCGCAAACATCCGTCGACGTTCATCGTCCGGCACGAAGACAGTCGCAACCATTGCCACGCTCGCAGGTCACTCCTTAAAGCCCCAGCATCGGAGTCCATCATGAATTTCGCCCGCACTTTTTGCCTCGCCTGCTGCTTGTTCGCCCTGCACGGCTGCTTCGACAACTCGGATAACGAGACCAAGGACAATACCGACGGCACCAAGTCTTCGGTGCAGATGCAGGAGTCCAAGTCAGAGAATAAATAGCCCTGGCATGGCTATGTAAAAACTGTGGGAGCGAGCTTGCTCGCGATGGCTGTGTGTCAGGCACCCAGGATATTGCTGACCCGACGCCATCGCGAGCAAGCTCGCTCCCACAGATTTGTGTGTCGTCAATGATTGTTCACCGGCCTTGTTGCAACACCTTCAGCGCTGCCGACGCCAGGAAGCCGGAGCGGCTCTTTTCTTCAGGATGGTGCAACACATATTCATCGATACGATTGAGCAGGTAGCCGGGCAGCGTGATGTTGAGTTTCTGCGCCTTGCCCAGGTATTTGGTCACATCGATGTCCACCAGTGCCCAGGTGCAACCGGTGTATTGCGGGTTGGCAGCGTGCAAGGTGACGGTGTTGGCCGGTGGAATCGGCGAGCCGTCTTCAGCCAGAATTTCAAAGTGCCCCTCGATGGCTTCCCGCGCCATCGCCATGGCCTCGTCCAGGTCATCGCCTGCGGAAAAACACCCCGGAATATCAGGCACTTCAACACCCCAGGCGTGCTTGTCATCGCCCATGGAAATCGCAATCGGATAAAGCATATTCATCGTCCTCCGGGAACGTCGCGCAACGGGCCGGCTGAAGCAGCGCCTGTTGCAAAATACTGATGGCCGTTTTCTTGAGCAGGTCCTTCTTCGGATGAGGAACCGTGACCAACCCCGGTTTGGTCGGGTGCTTGAAGTGATGGTGACTGCCTCGAACTCGAACCAGATACCAACCGTCTGCAATGATCTGGCTTATCAAAAATCGGCTATTCACAACACCTCCGTGTGGTGTGCTTGGTAGGTACTATACCTACTGAAAATGAATGATCAACACTATAACCACCGAAGGTGATCTCGGTAGGCGCACGCAGTCGCTGCAACAAAGTCTAGAAGCGGCGGCGCGCAAGGGCGGCGGAGGGGAGGGCGGGTTTATTTCGGGATGTGAAACCGGGCGAAAATGCTTGTGTGTGGCGAGGGAGCTTGCTCCCGTTGGGCTGAGAAGCAGCCCTGGAATTTGAGCTGTAGCTGAAAAAAGTGCGAAAAAACCGGCCACGTTGGACCGGTTTTTCTATTTTGAGATGCTGCTGCAGATTGGTGTGGAGTCGCTATGTATTACGCAACGTCCGCCAGCAGACTCTCGTAAGGGATTCGCAATCCATTATGCAGGCGTTTTATCATCGCCAGACTCAGTTTGCGTTTGCGGTTCAGTACTTCAGACACACGCCCGCTCGAACCAAGGAATGGTTCCAAGTCGCGCGCGGTCAAGCCTTGCTGATCCATCCGGAATTTAATTGCCTCAATTGGATCGGAGGGTGGCATTGGGTAGTGCTCGTCCTCGTACTTTTCTATTAACAAGGCAAGAATTTCCAGCTCATCACCTTCAGCCGAATCAACTTCCGCACCCCAAAGCTGTTCGATGCGAGCAAAGGCTGCATCCAGATCGTCCTGGTTGCGAATGGGTTTGATGTTCATCATACGGTCTCCGCGTTGATTTGGTCGTACTGGGCGTGGGTGCCGACGAATCGTACAAAACCAAGTTGGCGCTGATAATCGATTGCCAAAATTACTCGGTATTTGTTACCGCCGATGTTGAATACAACCCTCGCGCTTTTAAGAATACTGGCTGTTCTGAGTTCAGCCTTAATCTCTTGAGGCGTTCGATAGGTCGCTTTCTCCATGTGTCGATACCATTCAACCAATGGCGTCTGGGAATCGGCATAAGCCGGATTGCTTTCCCAAAATTCCCGCAAGATACCTCTCGCGATAATCCGCACCTATTTACTCCCATTTTGGGAGGAGTCTAGTCTGATTGGGTTGACGTTGCAATTGGGGTTGTTGGGAAGGTGATGAACGATTTGCTCGCCCCCTAGCACCCCATGCTAGTGCGCTGTTACCCGTTGCGAGGTAGACAATGGTTAATTGGCCACGCAGCCTATGATCCAGAGAGAAAAATGTATTCGTGGCGAGGGAGCTTGCTCCCGCTGGGGTGCGAAGCGGCCCTGGATTACCGCCCAGAATACCAAGAGCCGCTTCGCGAAACTGCAATCGTTATGACTGCTGCACAAACGTCAGCCGCACCGCAAACCCAATCAAAAGACTCCCAAATACCCACTGTTGTACGCGCTGTGCCGAAGGCGAGCGATGAAGCCAACGCCCGAGTGCGACGCCGGCCAACGCGTAGGCGCAGTCGAACAGCAGGCCGACGCCGACCAGCACCACGCCCAGGATCGCGAACTGCCCCAGCACCGGCCCGGCCTGTGGATCGATGAATTGCGGTAGCAATACCGAGCAAAACAGCAAGGCCTTGGGATTGAGCAGGTTCGTCAGCAGCCCGCGTCGAATGGCCTCGTAGTAATGCCGTTTTCCAACCTCGACAGTCGCACCTTCAAAGTTCGGCAGCAACGTGGTCCGCAGGCATTGAAAGCCAATCCATAACAGGTAGGCAGCACCCGCCAGGCGCACGACATCGAACGTCCATGGCGCGGTCTTGAACAAGGCCGAAAGCCCCAGTGCCGCCAACGCAACATGACATCCACGAGCAACTCCCAGGCCCACCGCCGTCGCGAGCGCCGCGCCCCTGCCCTGCCGGGCACCAGTTTTCAGCAGCAGGATCATGTCCGGCCCGGGCAACAGATACGCCACCGTCAACGCCATCAAAAACAACCCGAGCCCTGCCATGCCACACCCCTTTGATCAACGATTCGCAAGTGCCAAGTCTATGGCTGACGGGCAGGGCAGGTGGTTGCGAAGACAGCTTCTAAAGCATCGGAAAATGGCATAACCTGCCAAACATCTGCGTCATCCAATCGGAAAATGCCAAGTCATGAAACTGGACGCTTTCGACCGCAAAATCCTCGTCGCACTGCAACGCGACGGGCGCCTGAGCAACGTGCAACTGGCTGAAGAAATCGGCCTGTCCCCGTCACCCTGCCTGCGCCGCGTGCGGATGCTCGAAGAGGCAGGGGTAATTCGCGGTTACCAAGCCGTCCTGGACCGCGACGAAGTGGGCCTCGGGCTGACGATCTTCGTCGGCGTCAAGGTCGAACGGCACAACGACGAGCGAGCCGAAGCATTTCGCCAGGCAGTGACGGCATTGCCCGAAGTGATCTCGGCGTTCCTGGTATCGGGCGAATCGGATTTTCTATTGCAAGTCGTGGTGCCGGACCTGCGGGCTTATGACCGTTTTGTCACGGGGCAGTTGTTGAAATTGCCCGGGATCAGCGATATCCGGAGTAACTTTGCGATTAATACGGTGAAGACGCCGGGGGCGCTGCCGTTGGGGCATTTGCCTGGGGGCTGAGACGGCTGTTAGGCGCTGGATATTTAGAAACGGGGGACTAACGTTCATAGATTTCGAAATGTATCCATCCGATCATGCAGGATACGAATGATCGCAACCCCGTAAGCGGTGATTCGAAAGTAAATCATGTGCCGTTCGACGCTCCACCGACGATAACCAGGCCGGATGTGGTCACACGCTGGAGCCGTTTTGGGCTGTTGCGCCAGCTCAGAAAATGCTGTTGTGATGATGTCGATATACCGATTGGCTTGTGCCACACCCCATTGCTGGGCGGTATAGGTCCAGATTACTTCTAGGTCATGTTCGGCAGCAGGTGTAAGACGGTATTCAGCCATGCGCAGTCAGCATTCTTTTCTTGAATGCATCGGGATCGAATGAGCGAGGTTTCCCACTGGACTCACCTTCCTCAAGGGCAAGCCGGATAGCTTCAAGTTGCATGCTCCGCTCCTGCTCTCGCCGAATTAGATCCCGAATGTACTCACTATCATTGGTGTAGTGTCCCGCTTCGATCTGCGCTTTGATCCAACCGTCTTGCTGATCAGTGACGGTGATGGTTTTACGAACGGTTCCCATGTCTGAATCCCCTGGGGAGTGACTATTAACGCAAGAAATTATCATACTATTGGTGTTTTATCGAGCATCCTAAAGCTCCGTCATGGGCGGAGGATTATTTAAAATTTGCGGGAGTTCAGTGTAAAAAGCCCCGATGCTCGAAGCAGCGGGGCCCGATAGGCTTCGCAGTGCCTTGCATTTCACTGGCAGGCATGGAGGCCTATTCTTTCTCGTTTCTTTCTTTCGGGACGGTTGTTGGCCTAGGCGTAATGACTTTCACAACGTCATCAATCACTGCCTTACTCATTTCCAATAAAAAATGCGCAGCCCAGGCGTAGCGGTCGGTGTTCTTTTCAAACGCCGCGTCTTCGGCAAGCCGGTGAGCGAGATGCAAAAGATCCGACGCCCGTTCCAATGCCTCTTGGATGGGGACGCCGCCGTTGACACGGAACAGTGCTCGATCAGCGGAATAGTTGAAGGGGTGTAGCCGATGGTTTTGAGGGGGGTATCTTCGTTCATGGCCTGCCTCCGTTGATGACGAGGTAGTGAGGCCGAGAGTTGAACGAATGATCGAAAAGCGAGTTGCTGTGCATTGTCTAGCTCCTTGACGTCTGTAGCTGCCACTTTCGTTCCAAGCGAATGGGTGGCAGCTGTGCGCAGGTTGGAAACCGGGAGTCAAGGAAACCGGCACGCCCAGAGGCGTCCCACGCACAGCCGCCAAAAACACAAGTTTACAGGCGTAAAACTACCTCTGCACTTATGAGGCGTGCGGTTTCGTGACTCACGGGTTTCCAAGCCCGATCGCTGATTTGCAGCGACGTCTGGAGAGTAGCCATCGAAGGGCAAGGGCAACAAGGCGAAAACTGGCCGAAAAGCAAAGTAAGCGCGCGCCCTACGCAATTCTCGGATTTTACCTACAAATCTGCCGGGGAACGCGAGACGTGGCGAGGGAGCTTGCTCCCGCTGGGCTGCGCAGCAGCCCCTCTTGTGAGCGCTTCGCACTCAAGCGGGAGCAAGCTCCCTCGCCACGGGACTCATTGTTCTCAGGACAATTATCTATTTTTCCTGCAAAGGTCCCGTTGTTGAGGTTGCGCAACGTCCCGCTGGCCATAGTCGGCTTTGCAAACTTGCCGGCGTGCCCGTAGGCGCCAGAGCGTGAAAGCAGGTTACGGCAGAATGAAAAAGCCCGGCGGTCGGCCGGGCAGTTTTGGAATCCAGCAACGTGATCAGGCTTGCTTTGCTCGGGCAGCCAACATCACTTCATTCTGTTTTTTGGTAGCTTCGGTCAGTACTTCACTGTAGACGCGTTTTTTTTCTTCCGATTTCGCATTACGAATGAAGTCTGCGAATGGACTCGTGGACTCCTTTGTGGATCCGAGTTTCATGGTAAACATGGGGTTGCTCCGTCATTTATCCCAAGCATGGCCATCAGATCGTGTCGCGTATGCTTCTCGGGGATATGGTAGTCGATCTTGTCAACGCCAGCCTTGTAGAGGCGTCCAGAATTATCAATGTGCTTCACAAGCAGATCGACATGTAGATCTTCGGCGCGACCACCAAGGGAGCAAAACCCCACAAAACACCAGACCAAAAAAAACCGGCCACCAAGAGCCGGTTTTTTTAATCCCCCGTCAAAAACACACAACGCAGGACCAGAATTCGATTGGAGCGGGTGAAGGGAATCGAACCCTCGTTATCAGCTTGGGAAGCTGGAGTAATGCCATTATACGACACCCGCTCAGAGCGGCTGACTTTGTACCAGATGTGGGCACGGATTTGAAGTTTTTCTTCGCATCGTGTGCGACCAGTCGTCTACGCGAGCCTCAAACCAGAGCGGTCGTTGGCGGGCAAGCCCCTGTGCTGAAGGGGCGAAGGGGCTTGCTCGCCAGGACTCGGTTTCAGATGGCCAGTGCATGGTAGCCCTGCACGTAGCTGTAGCGCGGTCGGCTTTCGTGGGGTTCCGGTGTGAGGAAAGCCATCAGGGCGTTGCGGCTGTCGCGGCAGGCGGCCTTGTGTTCCATGTCCAGGAAGTGCCCGGTGGCTTGCAGCGTGCTGAAGGTGCTGTGCTCGACGTGGTTGGCGAACAGCCTGGCGTCGTCGGCCGAGGTGTATTCATCCCATTCGCCGTTCAGGAATAGCACCGGCACGTTGATTTTCTTGGCCGCGTTGATATAGCACTGTTGGTCGCTGTGGAGCACGTCGGTGATGTGGAAGTGCATCTGCCCGTACTCGTGCTCGGCCAGGCTGCTGACATGGCGATAGTTGAAGCGCTTGAACAGCGGCGGCAGATGCTTTCCGATGGTGCTGTTGACCAAGTGGCCGACACGGTCTCCGTCCAGGCTGCCCAGGTAGTCCACACCACGCTCCAGGTAGTCGCGCATCGGCGCATTGAGCACCGGCGAGAACGAGCTGATCACCGCTTTTTCGATGCGCCGTGGCCGTTGGGCCAGGGCGCTCAGGGTGGCGGCGCCGCCCCAGGAAAACGACAGCACGTGCTCGGCGGCGAAGTGGTCGATCAGTTCCAGGAGGATCTGCCCTTCGATCTCCTTCGTCAGCATTTTCTCGTGCCGATTGTGGGCCTTGGACTTGCCCGCGTAGGGCTGGTCGTACAGCACGACGTTGAATTGCGGGTAGAGGTTTTTGGCGGTCTGTGCAAACGACGCGGTGGTGGCCATTGAGCCGTTGACCAGGATGATGGTCTTTTGTGCGGCGTCTGCGCGATAGAACTCCGTGTAAACCCGATACTGACCCTGTATATCCAGCACAGCGATTTCTGGCCTCATGTCATAAGACTCCTGGCAAGCGGGTATGCGCGCAATGAGATTGCACGGGCAATGTGACAGGTAGGCATACGCCTGGAAGATAAGGCCCATGTCGATCCATGAAAGCCGGTCGACGGGTATTGTTATGGCGGGCAGTTTGCCGGGCGGATAAGGCGGAACCTGAGGGTTCCCGCCGGCAAAAAGTTTCTTAGAGGTATGAGGTGACTCATCGGTCACATTTCGGCCGACGGTTTGATTCAAGCAGGGGGGCGACCGTTGCGCAAGTCCCTATCGGAAAATTGTTCGACACTTCTGCCCAGCGGTAGCGGGCTCAGATGAGCTGGACTTCTTCAGGGCGCAAGGCCCGGTATTGGCCAGGCGCTAAATGAGCGTCCAACACCAGCGGGCCCATGCGCTCGCGGTGCAGGCGCAGCACCTTGTTGTTGAAGTGGCCGAACATGCGTTTGACCTGGTGGTAACGTCCTTCCACGATGCTCAAGCGCGCCGACTTTTCCCCCAGCAGTGTCAGTTCTGCCGGCTGGGTGGTGAGGTCTTCGAAGGCGAAGTACATGCCTCGGGCGAAGGTGTCGGCGTATTCGGCGGTGATGGTTTGCTCGGTTTCGACGTAGTAGACCTTGGGCAGTTTGGTCTGCGGTTGGGTCAGGCGTCGGGACCAGGTTCCATCATTGGTGATCAGCATCAGCCCGGTGGTGTTGAAATCCAGGCGCCCGGCGATATGCAGATCGTCCTTGTCCGGTTCGTCCAGCCAGTCGAGCACGGTAGGGTGTTGCGGATCGCGCGTGGCGCTGACACAGCCGGGCGGCTTGTGCAGCATGAAGTAGCGCGCGGGGCGGCCGGCTTGCAGCACGTCGTCATCGACTTGGACACGACTGAACTCACGTACCGGGGCATGGGGATCGCTGACGGTCTGGCCGTCGATTCGCACTCGGCGTTCCACCAGCAACAGGCGCACTTGTTGGCGATTGAATCGCGGCAGATTGCTGAGGAAACGGTCGACGCGCATGGGCAGTTCAGGCAGGGCAGCGGAGGGCGGGCATCTTACGCGATTGGCCGGGGCTTGGCGCGCAACTGGATGTCGACCCGCGCGCAATGCGGGCACAGGCAGGACTGATTCCGCAGCTCGGCCGGCAATGCTTCGAGCACGGCCGGGTCAATGCTTACGCTGTAGCACCAGCAGGCCCGGTCGGCGGTTCGTGGATCGGCCAGGGTGCAGTCGTTGGTGCTGCCGCAGGCCGGGCAAAGGTCGGGTTTATTCATAACTGGAGTGAGGCATTTCCACGCAGGTTCGGTTGCACCCGGTCTGCCGGGCGCGTTGCAGCGCATGATCGGTCCGCGACAGCAGGCTGTGCAAGGTGTCTTCGTCCTGCAGGGTGGTGAGCCCGAGGCTGACGGTGACCTGCAATTGTTTTCCACTGCAGAAATAACGCTGTTTTTCGATGTGCTGACGAATTTTCTCAGCGATTCTCAGACCGGTCTGTCCATCGGTGTCCTTGAGCAGGACGACGAAGGCGTCGGCGCTCCAACGACACACGATGTCCGAATGCCGCAGGCTCTCGGTCAGGTTGCGGGCGAAGCCGGTCAGCAGTTGATCGGTGGCGATATGACCGTGGGTGGTGTCCAGCCGCTTGAAGTCGTCCAGCTCCACCAGCAGCGCCGTCAAGGGCCTGGGCTCGCGCTGGGCTTCGTGCAGGGCTTGCACGGCCAGCAGGTCGAAGCCACGGCGGTTAGGCAATTCGGTCAGGCCGTCTAGGGTGGCCTGGGCATCGATGCGCTGTTGGTAGCTGTTGATTAGCCGATAGAGGATGGCCAGGACAGCCAGTGTCACGAGCAGGCCGATCAGCAGGTTCACATACAGGGTCTTGAGAATGTGCTCGCGTACCGAGACATGGGCCGCGTAATAGCCCAGCAATGCAATGATCAGGAAACCTGTACCGAGCAGCGCGACCACGGCAAGCAGCGGCTTGCGCTGGGAATACAACGGCGAACGGAGCGACATGGCGATTCCCTTGGCGCAGACCCAATGAAGTCAGTTTAGTGGCCTTGTGGGAAAAGACATTCGGATTTTCAGGTTTGTAGGACGGTGATGAGGAACAAGTGCCCTCACCACTGGTTCAGCCTTATTCCAGGCTACGCAGATAAGCCCGCCATCCTCCCAGGTGACTGATGTCCCGCGCGCCTTCCAGGCCATACGGCTCGCAGATGAATCCGCTTTCCCAGCGGCCATCGGCCAGTTGCACCTTGCCCAGCCCCAACGGTGCGGGAATACCCGTCAGGAACGAGCCCAGTTCACTGCTCGGCAGTTCCCAGACCTCGACCTCGATCGCCACGCCGCCTTCCCTGACCCGAACCATGCCGGGACGCAAGGGTGGGTCGCCGGCCAAGGCGTGGAGACGGTAATCCGCTGAGCTTTGGGTGGCCTCGATCAGTTGGGCACTGCGTTGCTTGAGCTGCCAGTTCAGCGCCAACCCGTCCAGGTGGGCGCCGCACACGACCAGCCGCGCCCGGTCGTGGCGCGCCGGGTTGGCGGGCGCTGGCAAGGCTTTGTTCTGTTGCCGTTGCAAGGCATCGGCCACGCTCAAGAGGTATTGATCGGTGAAGGCTCGACCGAACAGCGTCACGCCCCAGGGCAAGCCGTTGCTCATGAAAGCACTGGGAACGGCGACGGCGGCGTAGTCCAGCAGGTTCATGAAATTGGTGTAGTACCCCAGCTCCGAGTTGCGCAGCACCGGTTCGGCGGCCAGTTCGGCGAGGGTCACCGGACGACCGATGGTCGGGGTGAGGACGCAATCGAGCGTGTCCATGGCCCGGTCGCATAGGGCTTTTAGCGCTTGCAAACGGTAGCGGGCACGGAAGGTTTGTACGCCATCCACCGTAGGCGCTTTCGCCAGCACCGCACGGATGACCGGCAGTACGGCCTCCGGCTCGCGTTCCATCAATGGCCCGGCAACGCTGTAGCGTTCGGCCACCCAGGGGCCTTCATACAGCAACCGTGCGGCCTCCAGGAACGGTGATAAGTCCAGTTCCACGGCTTCGCCGCCCAGTTGTTCGAGTCGCTCGATGGCTTCCTGGAACAGTTGCGGACCTTCATGACAGCCGAAAAACGCCAAGTCCTGTTGGCGCGGCACGCCGAAACGAAAGCGCCGGGGCACGCCGAATGCGATGCCATCGTTCCACCGCGGGTTGCGGCGGCTGTAGTCGTCACGAGGGTCTGGCCGGGCCGTCAGCGCCAAGAGCTGGCTGGCTTCCTTTGCTGTCGCCGTGAAGGTCGTGACGCAGTCCAGCGTGCGACAGGCCGGGACCACGCCCGCCGTGGAGATCAACCCCAGGGTGGCTTTCAATCCCACCAGATTGTTCAGCGCCGCGGGTACCCGACCGGAGCCGGCGGTATCGGTGCCCAGGGCAAAACTCGCCACGCCCAAGGCCACGGCCAAGGACGAGCCGGCGCTCGAACCACCGGCCGGGAAGTCGGGCAACACGCTGTTGCGGCAGGCGCCGTAGGGCGAGCGGGTGCCATTGAGCCCGGTGGCGAATTGGTCGAGGTTGGTCTTGCCCAGGGGGATCGCGCCCAGTGCCAGCAACTGCTCGACAATGGTCGCCGAGCGTGGCGGTACGTAGGCAAATGCCGGACAGGCTGCGGTGGTTGGAATGCCGGCCAGGTCGATGTTGTCCTTGATGGCAAACGGCACGCCGTACAGCGGCAGGCTCTCCAGGTCGCGGCTTTCCAATGCGGTCAGGTAGGGTTCCAGTTCTTCGGCCGTCAGCAGGTGGATGAATAGGTGATAGTCCGGGTTCAGCGCCGCGGCCTTTTCTCGCAGGCCCAACAGCAATTGGCGTGGCGTCAGTTCGCCGCTGCGGTAGGTGTTGCGCAGGTCGTCCAAGCGAAGAGAGAGGTTCATCGTGTTAATCCTTTGATTGAGTTCAGTCACGGTCCAGTACCACGACGCGCTGTCCGGCGCGCACCGCCGAGCCAGGCTGCACGCGCACCTCGCGCACCACGCCGGCGGAAGGCGCAAGCAGCGGGATTTCCATTTTCATCGACTCCAGAATGACCAGCACATCACCGACGGCGACCCGCGTGCCAACGTCGACCTGCACCTGCCAGAGGTTGCCGGCGATGTGGCTGTCGACACTCAGTTGACCGTCGCTCAACTGCGAATCTTCGCTTGGCGCGATGGTCGGTTCTTCGCTGTCGAAATGCGCCTGGCCACTGGCGATCCAACGCTCGCGCTCGGCGTCGAAGGCGCCTTGTTGCTGTTGTCGGAACGCGGCGATGCTGTCGGCTTCCTGCACCAGGAAACGCTGGTAGTCGGCAAGGTTGAGCTGGCGGTGCTCGATCTCCAGGTCGAAGCGGCCCAGCGGGAATTCGCGGCGGATGTGCAGCAGTTCGTCGGCACTGACCGGGTAGAAGCGGATCTGGTCGAAGAATCGCAGCAACCAGGGCTTGCCGTCGAAGGCAGCGACCTCCCGATACCGATTCCACATCTGCAACGTGCGCCCGACGAACTGATAGCCGCCAGGCCCTTCCATGCCATATACGCACATATAGGCGCCGCCGATGCCCACCGAGTTTTCCGCGGTCCAGGTCCGGGCCGGGTTGTATTTGGTGGTCACCAGTCGGTGGCGTGGGTCGAGCGGCGTGGCGACCGGCGCACCGAGGTAGACGTCCCCCAGGCCCATCACCAGGTAGCTGGCATCGAACACCGTGCGTTGCACCTCGTCGAGATTGGGCAGGTCGTTGATGCGTCGAATGAACTCCAGGTTGCTCGGGCACCAGGGCGCGTCCTTGCGCACCGTGGTCATGTATTTTTCAATGGCCAGCTGACAGGCCGGATCATCCCAGGACAGCGGCAGGTGGACGATGCGCGAGGGCACTTGCAGGTCCTGCGCGGCGCACACCGCGTCCCATTCACCGACGACGATGCTCAGCAGCTCGGCCAGGGGCATTTGCTCGGGTTGGTAGTGCACTTGCAGCGAGCGAATGCCTGGCGTCAGGTCGATCACGCCGTGCAGTTGTTTGTGTTCCAAGGCCTGCATCAAGGCGTGGGCGCGGAAGCGCAGGACCAGGTCCAGTTCGGCGGCGCCGATTTCCAGCAGCAGATGGGTGTCGCCCGATAGCCTTGCCACCAGGCGCGTATCGTCCTGGCCGATATCCAACACCACAGGCGACCCCAGCCCCTGTGGGAGCGGGCTTGCTCGCGAAAGCAATGGCACAGTCAACATTGATGTATCTGACAGACCGTTTTCGCGAGCAAGCCCGCTCCCACATTGATCCCATTTCAAGGCGAGAGATCGGGCGGTGGAGATATCTACCGGCACAAACCGCACCTTGTCCCCTGCCTTGAGCTGCCCCAACTGCCAGAGGTCCGCTTCGATCACCGTCACCGGGCAGACAAAACCGCCCAGGCTCGGGCCGTCGGGGCCGAGGATGACGGGCATGTCGCCAGTGAAGTCCACGGCACCGATGGCGTAGGGGTTGTCATGGATATTGGACGGATGCAGCCCAGCCTCGCCCCCGTCGGCGCGGACCCATTCGGGTTTCGGCCCGATCAGTCGCACGCCGGTGCGGCTGGAGTTGAAGTGCACTTCCCAGGCGGTGTCGAAGAATGTCTGGATGTAGCGCTCGGTGAAATATTCGGGCGCGCCGTGGGGACCGTAGATCACGCGGATCTGCCGCACGCTCGGCAACTCCAGGACCGGTGCGCGCGTTGGCGCCAGCGTCGAGTGCTTGTCCAGCGGCGCCAGGTGCAGCACGTCACCGGTGCACAGCGCGCGTCCGCCATGGCCGCCGAACTGGCCGAGGGTAAAGGTGCTTTTACTGCCCAGGTAATCCGGTACTTGCACGCCGCCTTGCAGGCACAGATAGCTGCGCGCCCCGGCACCCGCGATGTTGCCAATCGCAAGGGTAGAGCCGGCAGCAATCGACAACGGAGTGTTCATCGGCACGGCTTCACCGTCGAGCGTGAGGCCGATCACCGCACCGGTCACCGCCACCCGGGTAGCGCAGTTGAAACGCAGCAGCGGCCCGTTCATGGTGATTTCCAATGCCGCCGCACCGTCCTCGTTGCCGAGCAGGCGATTGCCCAGGCGCAGCGAGCGGCTGTCCATCGGTCCCGACGGCGGCACCCCCACCGCCCAATAACCGAGACGGCCGGGATAGTCCTGGACGCTGGTCTGGGTGCCGGGGCTGAGCATTTCCACGGTGTTGGCGCGGTAGACCAATGCCTCCAGACAGCGGGTCCAGGGTTGGCCGCTGGCAAACGGCGGGTCGAGGAGAATCTGTTGCAGGTAATGGCGGTTGGTTTCGACGCCGTACAACACGCTTTCGTCCAGCGCTTGGTGCAAGCCCAGGCGCGCCTGCTCGCGGGTCGGCGCCCAGCGAATGACCTTGGCGATCATCGGGTCGAAGTAGGGCGGGACCTGGCAACCGGCCTCGACCCAGGTGTCGATGCGCAACTGTTTGCCGTCGGCCTCCGGGAATTTCACGGCGGTCAGCAGCCCCGGACTTGGCTGGAAATCCCGGCCTGGGTCCTCGGCATACAAGCGTGCCTGGATCGCGTGACCCTCGGCTTTCAATCCCTGGCGCAACTCGCTCAGCGGCGGCAGATCACCGGCCGCCAGTTGCACCATCCAGCGCACCAGGTCCACGTCCCAAACCTGCTCGGTGACGCCGTGCTCGACTTGCAGGCGGGTGTTCACTTCCAGGAAATAGAAGCGCCCCGCGTCGCTGTCGAGCACGAACTCCACGGTGCCGGCGCTGCGGTAGTTCACGGCCTGGGCCAGCTGGATCGCCGCCGTGCAGAGTGCCTCGGCCATGCCCTCGGGCAGGTTCGGCGCCGGGGTTTCCTCGAGGACTTTCTGGTTGCGCCGTTGTACCGAGCAGTCGCGCACGCCCAGGGCGATCACTTGGCCCTGGCCGTCGCCGAACACCTGCACTTCCAGGTGCCGCGCGCGTTCGATGTACTTTTCGATGAACACCCCGGCGTCGCTGAAGTTGTTCTGGCCCAGGCGCTTGACCGCTTCGAAGGATTCGCTCAGGTCGGCGGCGCTGCGACACACGCGCATGCCGATGCCGCCGCCGCCCGCGGTACTTTTGAGCATCACCGGATAGCCAACCTGTGTGCCGGCCAACAGCGCGGCGTCGAGGCTGTCGAGCAGTTCGGTGCCTTCGAGCAGCGGCACGCCGTGGCGACGCGCCAGGTCGCGGGCGGTGTGCTTGAGTCCGAACACACGCAGTTGCTCTGGCGTCGGACCGATGAAGGCAATACCGGCAGCTTCGCACGCTTGCGCGAAGGCGGCGTTTTCCGAGAGAAAGCCGTAGCCGGGATGGATCGCGGTCGCGCCACTGCTTTTGGCAATCGCCAAAAGCTTGTCCACCGCCAGGTAAGTACCGGCCGCCGCGCCTTCGCCCAGGCAGTGGGCTTCATCGGCCTGGAGGATATGCAAGCTGGCGGCGTCGGCCTGGGAATACACTGCGACGCCTTCGACCTTCAGCTCACGCAAGGTCCGCAGGATGCGGCAGGCGATGGCGCCACGGTTGGCGATCAGGATTTTTTCGAACATGGCATTGCCCCCTCAGGCATGCGTGCTGCCTGAACTGGGATGCGGGCCGTCCCGCAGTTTTCGATGGCCGCCGGGGTCGTCCCTGGCGACAAACCTCCAAACACCACTGCCCCCCCCTTGTGGGAGCGAGCCTGCTCGCGATAGCGGTGGTACATCCAGCATCAATGTGACTGACAGACCGCTATCGCGAGCAGGCTCGCTCCCACAGGGGATGGGTGGTGTTCATAAAATCTGTGTTTATTTGATGCACTGCCCCGACCGGCTCTGGCACAACACAAACAGCCAGCGGCGCAGGCGGGTGAGTTTCAGTTCCATATCAAGAGCTCCGCTGGCGTGGGGTTGTAGGCGTTGCATGGGTTGTTCAGTTGCGGGCAGTTGGAGATCAACACGATCACGTCCATCTCGGCCCGCAGGTCGACGTATTTTCCTGGTGCCGAGATCCCGTCTTCGAAGGTCAGGCCGCCGTCGGCGGTCACCGGCACGTTCATGAAGAAGTTGATGTTCGGCCCGATGTCACCCTTGCCCAGCCGTCCGTCGTGGGCGCAGGCCCGCAGGTAGTTGTCGCGGCAGCTGTGCATGTAGCGTTTTTCCAGGGCGTAGCGCACGGTGTTGCTTTCCTGGGCGCAGGCACCGCCGAGGGTGTCGTGGCGCCCGCAAGTGTCTTCGACGATGGTCAGCATCGGGTGGCCGAGGTTGGAATACAGCACGCTGCCGGTGCTCAGGTAAACGCTGTTCTGCCGGCGCAGGGTGCGCTGCACGTCGTAGCGCTCCTTGGGGTTGGCCAGGCTGTAGAACAGCGTATCGACCGCCTGGTTGCCTTCCAGGTCGAGGATGCGCAGGGTCTGGCCCTTCTTGACCTCCACCAGCCACGGTTCCCCGGCGGGGATGGTGGCGCGATAGATGGCGGCGTCAGGCTGCTTTTGTACGGTGGCGATGGCGAGTGACATGGCAGCGATCCTCAGGCGATCAGGCGGTCGGTGTTGATGAAGCCGCGCTGGTTTTCCGGGCGCGAATGGCGACAGTGCTCGGCGACGCTGGCGTCAGCGTTCATCCAACTGAGCTTGAGCGGTTGTGGGGCGTATTGCGGGTTCGGGTCCATCGGGTGCTGCAGCGCGGTCAGCACCACCAGGGTGTCCATCGGCGCGTACAGCTCGATGTAGTCGCCGGCCTGGGAGTTGCCTTCAACGAAATGAAAGCCTCCGGCCTCATCGACATCGACCCGGCTGAACAGGTTGAGGGTCATCAGCAGGTCGGACAGGCCCAGCCCCCATTTGCCCAGCTCCACCAGCAGGTTGTCGGTGCCGTTGCGAAAGAAGCCGTTGCGCAGTTCCTGATAGCGGCCCTGACCGTATTTTTCAGCGACTTCCTCAGCGCAAAGCACACCGCCGAGGCTGTCGCTCCAGCCGCAGGTGTCGGCGGTGATGGCCGCCAGCACCCGGCCCATGTCGGAGTAGAGGCAATGGCCGGTGGTGAGCTTGGCGGTGTGTTGGCATTTGAGGCTGTCGGGCAGGTTCAGCCGTTCGGTTTTTTCGTTGGCGTTGAGCAGCGTCAGGCTCACGTTGGCCCCGCCGCGCAGGTCGGTCAGGCGCAGCAGTTGACCGCGCTTGAGTACGAAGGAACGGTGGCCGCCGCCGGGCAGCAGTTCTTCGGCGAAAGGTGTAAACAATTGGGTCGAGTCGGTCATGGTAAAAACTCCTTTCAAGCGATACGCAACGTGCCGGCCAGTTCGGCGGGCAGGGCGTCGACGGCGGCACGGGCGGTGCGGCGGTCGCTGTTCAATGGAATGTCGTAGGTAATGCGTGCGCCATAGGCGCCGGGGGCGTGCGGGTCGACACGGACCTTGTCGAACACCAGCAGGCGTGTGCCGAGGCTGAAACCTTCGGACAGGTCATGGGTGACCATGAACACCGTCAGCCGGGTTTCGCGCCACAGCTCCAGCAACAGGGCGTGCATGTCTTTGCGAATGCCCGGGTCGAGGGCGCCGAAGGGCTCGTCGAGCAGCAGGACACGCGGCTTCATGATCAGTGCCTGGGCGATCGCCAGCCGCTGTTGCATGCCGCCGGACAGTTGCGCCGGGTACTTATCCAGCGCATGGCCCAGGCCGACCTTGTCCAGCAGTTGCGCGGCGTCTTCGCGGGCCTGGTGCTTGGCGCTGCCAAACAGGCGGCCCAACAGCGGCGAGCGCGGCAACTCCAGGCCCAGGGTCACGTTGTCCAGCACCGTCAGGTGCGGGAACACCGAGTAGCGCTGGAACACCACGCCCCGGCTCGCGTCGGGTTCACCGGCCAACGGCTGGCCATCCAGCAGGATTTGTCCGCGACTGGCGCGTTCCTGGCCCAGCAGCAAGCGCAGGAAGGTCGACTTGCCGCAACCCGACGCGCCCACCAGGGTGCAGAACTCACCCTCAGAGACGCTCAGGTTCAAACGCTCCAGGACCACCTGGTCGGCATACTGTTGCCAGACGTTGTTCACCGTAATGAAGCTCATGCCTTCGCCCCCTCGTACCAGGGGAACGCTCGGCGGGTCAGGCGCTTGAGGCCCCAGTCCATCAGCCAGGCGAGCAGGGTGATCCACATCACATACGGCAAGATCACGTCCATCGCCAGGTAACGACGCACCAGAAAAATCCGATAGCCCAGCCCATCCGTAGAGGCGATGGCTTCAGCGGCGATCAGGAACAGCCAGGCCGAACCGAGCATCAGCCGCAGGGAAATCAACAGGCGCGGCAGCAGTTGCGGCAGCACCACCCGCAGCATCAGGGTCCAGGTTGAAGCACCGAGGGTCTGGGCCTTGATCAGCAGCTCGGGCGGAATTTCCCGGGCGCGCTGTTCCAGGTCGCGCGCCAGGCACGGTGTGATGCCAATCACGATCAGCATCACTTTCGACAGTTCGCCCAGACCGAAGACGATGAACAGGATCGGCAGGATGGCCAGCGGCGGCACCATCGACACCACGGTGAGCAACGGTGACAGCGGTGCGCCAAACAGTGGCAGCGTACCGGCGGCTATGCCCAGGCACAGCCCGGCCAGGGCGCTGATGCCCAGGCCGATGGCCAACCGACGCAGGCTCGACGCGGTGTCTTGCCAGAGCAGATAGTCGCCGCTGCGGGCATCGGCTGTGAAGGCCAGGCGTTTGACCGCGTCGGCCATTTGCACGGCGCTGGGCAGGAGCTTGTCGTTGGGGTTGTCCGTCAACCGTTCGGCCGAGCCCATGAAGTAGGCGAACAACACCAGCGCGAATGGCAGGATCACCAGCAACAAGCGGCTGGGACGATCCGGGTAGCGGTTGATCAGGCGCATGCCAGGTCCTCCGGTTTACAGCTTGGCGTCGGCGGCCAGCTGTACGTAGGTCGGGTCAAAGCGCAGCTTGAGGTTGGCCTTGTCGCCGCGGGTCAGGCCATTGGCGAACGTCATGCCGACCGCGTCGGTGCCCTTGGCGCCTTCGCCCAACAAGCCGTGCTGGAACGAGAACTCGGCCACCTTGCCCATGGTGGCGGGCAGTTGCTCGCTGGTGGCGAAGCTCAGGGCTTCCTTGGGCGTGGCGAACAGCTTGGTGGTGTCCAGTTGCGCCTGGAAGCCGGCCAGGTCGGTGCCCGAAGCTTTGGCCATGTGTTCCAGCGCCGTCTTGCTCGCGGCGTTTTTTGCGTTCATCAGTGCCACCACTTCAAACCAGGCGCCGGTCAACGCTTTGCCCAGGGCGGGGTTGTCCTGGAGGGTCTGGGTGTTGACCACCATCATGTCCATGATCTCGCCGGGCACCTGGCTGGAGTTGAACACTTCGCTCACGCCTGGCTGGGCCTTGATGTCCGAGAGCATCGGGTTCCAGGTGGTGACGGCCTTGACCTGGTCGGTGTTGAAGGCGGCGGAGATATCGGCGTCGGAGGTGTTGATGACTTTCAAGTCTTTCTCGGCGAGACCAACCGAATCCAGGGCACGGGCCAGCAGGTAGTGGGACACCGACAGTTCCACCAGATTGACGTCCATGCCCTTGAGGTCGGCGACTTTCTTGCCCTCGCCCTTGAGGACGATGCCGTCGTTGCCGTTGGAGAAATCGCTGATGATCAGTGCGGTGCTGTCCACGCCACCGGCGGCGGGAATGGTCAGGGCGTCCATGTTGGTCATGGTGCAGCCGTCGAACTGACCGGCGGTGTACTGGTTGATGGATTCGACGTAGTCGTTGAGCTGCACGACATCGATCTGGATGCCGTACTTTTTCGCCCATTTATCGACGATGCCTTGGCTACCGGCGTATTCCCAGGGCATCCAACCGGCGTAAATGGTCCAGCAGACGCTGAAGTGGTCTTTTTGGGCGGCGGCGGATGAGAAGCTCGCGAGGGCCGAGAGGGCAGCGAGGAGCAGGGCGGAAAGACGAAGCTTGAGCATGGTGGTTCTCCAGTTGATCAAGGGCGGACAGGAGCAACGCGGCACCGCGAACGGTGGCTTGTCTCCCGGGCTTTTGTCCCGCCGTGTAACCTCAACTGGAGGTCGCCAACTCTCGGACCAGCCACTCGCCAGAAGCGAGCCGGAACCCTAGTCAGCCATTGCAAATTGTGGTGCCGCGAACCTGTGATGACTCCTGCACGGAGTTTGTTAAAGCGAGAGCCGTGCCAACTGGAGTCAAGGCCCGGTCCAGAGAGGGCGGGTGCCGCAAGACGGTGGCTGGGGACTGGCGGGGTGCGCAATTGTGGTGCCGCTGCGCACCGGCATGAGGCAAAGAGCTACATGTTTCAACTTATTGCTGGAGCGCACCAGATCTCGATTTCGCTGTCAGATTAATCGTCAGTCACCCAATAGATGACTGCCGCCCATCAGCGTCGCTGATGTGGCCCATCCGCGGTCCAGGAGGCCGCCATGTATCGACGACTGCTGCTCATTGCGTTTCTCGGTTTGACTCTTTCGGCCTGCGTGCCTTATTACGACGGAGACTCGAGCTACTACCGTTCCGAGGTCTACACCTCACCGGCGCCTGTCTATTACGGTGGCGGGAGTTATTATTCGGCACCGCGTGGTTATTACGCCCCGCGGTATTACCAACCGGCGCCGCGCTACTACTCGGCACCGCGTTACTACCAACATGGCCCACGCCACTACTCGCCGCCGCGAGCGGCGTACCGACCTTATCCACACCGTGGGGGCTGGGACGGCCATAACCGGGGTGGCTGGAATGATGACCGACGGGGTCGAGGCGGGCGTGATCATCGGGGACGCGGTGATTATGATCGTGGACGCGGCGATCACGATGGACGACGCAACCACCGCTGATCCCAGGGCAGAAAAAAGCGGCGCATTAAGCGCCGCTTTTTTCTGCCTGCAATAAACCCGATGGGATAAGGCTTGTGGGAGCAAAGCTTGCTCGCGATGACAGGGGGGCAGTCAGCCTCTCTGTGACTGGCATACCGCTATCGCGAGCAAGCTTTGCTCCCACAGATGTCACTCTCACAGAATGTCACTCCCACAGTGTGTCACCCAGGTTCTTTATTCGTTGGACAAATCCGCCAACGGATGCCGACCTTCCCACGCTTTGTGAAAGTGCGCCTCGACCGCCGCTTCGGGCACATGGTTGATGTCCGGCCAGTGCCAGCGGGGCTTGTGGTCCTTGTCGATCAGGCGCGCGCGTACGCCTTCGCTGAATTCCGGATGGCGGCAGCAGTTGAGGCTCAAGGTGTATTCCATCCGGAACACACCGGCCAAGGACAAATGCCGGGCCCGGGCAATTTGCTCCCAGACCAGATGTGCGGTCAGCGGCGAGCCTTCGCTCATGGTCTTGGCGGCCCGGGCGATCAGTGGATCAGGATGATCCACCAACAGGCTGAGGGCTTTCCAGGCGCAGCGCACATCACTGACATCCAGCCACTCGTCGATTTTTGGCCGCCGCGGCAGCCATTGGGCTTCGGGCAATTGGGTGATGGCTTCCTGCTGCAAGGCCTTGAGCAAGCTGTTGAGCTGCATCTCCGTCTGCTCCTGCCAGTTGAGTTGCAGCAGGCCCTCGATCAGATCGTCCTGTTGTTCGTCCAGCAGAAAGCGGTCAGCCAGGCCCAGGTCGATGGCGTCCCGGGCGTTCATGTGGGCGCCGGTCAGGCCGAGAAACAGCCCGAGCTTGCCGGGCAGGCGCGACAAGAACCAACTGGCGCCGACATCCGGGTAGAGGCCAATGCTGATCTCCGGCATCGCCAGGCGGCTGCTGGGCGTGACGATGCGGGTACTGGCGCCTTGCAGCAATCCCATGCCGCCGCCCAGTACATAACCGTGGCCCCAGCACAGTAGGGGTTTGGGGTAGGTGTGCAGGTTGAAGTCCAAGCGGTATTCCGCTGCGAAGAATTGCGCCGCCAGCGGCGGTACTTCGCCGGGATGCGCGCGGCAGGCCTCCACCAGGCTGCGCACTTCGCCGCCGGCGCAGAAGGCCTTGGCGCCGTTGCCACGCAACAGCACACACACGACCTGCGGCTCTCGGGCCCAGGCATCGAGGCGATCACGCAAGGCGTTGATCATGGGCAGGGACAGGGCGTTCAGGGATTTTTCGGCATCCAGCGTGGCGATGCCGATACGGGCACCGTCGATGCCGGTGAGTTCTTCGAAGTGCAGATTCATCGGGACCTCGATCGGAAATTTGAATGTTCAGTATGACCGCTGCGTGGGAAAGTGCCGGTTCTGCGTCAGATCAATTGACAAGCCCTGTAGGCTTTCCTAGGGTGCGCCCACTGTTTTTACCGGATGCAACCATGACTGCCGACGACCGTATCAAACTCGAACCGAGCTGGAAGCAGGCCTTGCGTGCCGAGTTCGACCAGCCCTACATGGCGGAGTTGCGCGAGTTTTTGCGCAGTGAATACGCCGCCGGCAAGGAAATTTATCCACCGGCACCGTTGATCTTCAATGCCCTCAATTCCACGCCGCTGGACAAGGTCAAGGTGGTGATTCTCGGCCAGGATCCGTACCACGGTCCAGGCCAGGCCCATGGCTTGTGCTTCTCGGTGCAACCGGGCGTGCCGACGCCGCCGTCGCTGGTGAACATCTACAAGGAATTGAAGCGCGATTTGAACATCGACATCCCGAATCACGGTTACCTGCAAAGCTGGGCCGACCAGGGCGTGTTGCTGCTCAATACGACCCTCACCGTGGAGCGCGCCAATGCCAACGCCCATGCCAAGAAAGGTTGGCAACACTTTACCGACCGGGTCATCGAAGTGGTCAGCGAACACCAGCCGAACCTGGTGTTCCTGCTGTGGGGCGCCCATGCCCAGGGCAAGCAGAAGTTGATCGATGCGACCAAGCACTTGGTGTTGACCTCGGTCCACCCGTCACCGCTGTCGGCCCACCGAGGCTTCATCGGCTGCGGGCATTTCAGCCGGGCCAACAAGTTTCTCCAGCAGCATGGCGAGCAGCCGATCGAGTGGCGGTTGCCGCCGGTTTGATGAGCTAGTCGAGCGGGCCCCATCGCGAGCAGGCTCGCTCCCACATAGGTTTTGTGGTGGGACGCAAAATGTGTGCTCGCCGCAGGACTCCTGTGGGAGCGAGCCTGCTCGCGATGAAGACAACTCGGTCTACAAATCCGACGCCGACCTGCTCGTCCAATACCTGAACAACGGCTCTGCCAGGAACAGCACGAACAACAACCGCATCACTTGCAACGCCGTCACCAACGGCACCGACAGTTGCAGCGTCTCCGCCGTCAGGCTCATTTCCGCGATGCCGCCGGGCATCATGCCCAACGTCAACGAGCGCAGATCCAGATGGGTCAAGGTGCTCAAGCCAAGGGCTGCCAGTGTGGCGATCAGCATCGTCAACACCGTGCCAACCAACGTGCGCCCCATGAATGACGGTGCCCGACGAAAGAACTGCCGGTTGAAATGACAACCCAACCCGCTGCCGATCAGCCACTGGCCAAGCTGGCTGGCGCCGTCGGGCAGGCCAATGTGCAGGTCCCAACCGACACTCACCGCCGCGCTCACCAGCAACGGCCCGAACAACCAGGGATTGGGTTGGCGCAAGCGCTCCCAGACCCAGGCGAGCAGGGCGCCCGCCGGGAACAGGATCGCCAGCCACAGCCAGTCCACCGTCGTGGCGTGTTGCATCGGCGTACCTTCACCCAACAAGTACTTGAAGGCCGCCGGCACACACAACACCACCACCAGCACCCGCAGGCTCTGGCCCGCTGCAACGCGGCTGAGGTCCGCGCCGTTGCGGGCGCCGAGGTTAACCATTTCGCCGGAACCGCCCGGCATGCTCGAAAAGAACGCGGTGGCACGGTCCTCGCCGGTGCGACGCATCAGCCAGACACTCACCACGCTGGACACGCTGGTGATCAGCGCGCCGAAGAAGATCAGGCCGAAGTGGCTCAGGACTTGCTCCATCACCACCGGTGTAAAGTGCAGGCCGATACCGATGCCCACCACCCATTGGCCGCATTTGCGGCCGCCGGGGATTTCCATCAATTGCCACGGCGTGAGACAGCGCACCAGGATGATCGCCAACAACGAGCCGACCATCCAGGGCAGGGGCCAGCCGATCAGGCTGGCCAGGTAACCGCCGGCCAGACCGACCAGCGGTGTTCCCCACCATTGTCTGAAGGTTGTTGCCTCAGACATTGGCCAGGGCACGACGCTGGGCACTGCGACGACGCCAGATGCGCAGCAGCGGCAGGAACAACATGATCGCCGTCAGGATCCAGCAACCGAAGGTGATCGGGCTCGACCAGAGGATCTCCAGCGCACCGTTGGAAATCGACAGCGCACGGCGCAGGTTCTGCTCCATCAGCCCGCCGAGGATGAAGCCCAGCAAGACCGGCGACAGTGGGAAATCCAACTTGCGCAGGATGTAGCCGAAGATGCCGATGCCGATCATCAGGAACAGGTCGAACGTGGTGGCATGCACCGCATAGACACCGATCCCGGTGATGATCGCAATGACCGGTACCAGCGCCCAGTTCGGCACGGCCAGGATGCGGGTGAAGATGCGGATCATCGGGATGTTGAGGATCACCAGCATGATGTTGGCGACGAACAACGAGGCGATCAGGCCCCAGACGATGTCCGGCTGTTGCTGGAACAGCAGGGGACCGGGGGTGATGTTGTACAGCGACAGCGCGCCGATCATCACTGCCGTGGTGCCCGAGCCGGGAACGCCAAGGGTCAGCATCGGCACCAGCGCACCGCAGGCTGCGCCGCCGATGGCGGTTTCCGGCGCCGCGAGGCCACGCTTGTCGCCCTGGCCGAACGTGCCACTGGCACCGGCCATGCGTTTTTCAGTCATGTAGGCCACGGCGCTGGCCAGGGTCGCGCCCGCCCCAGGCAATACGCCCATGATGAAACCCAGCACGCCGCAGCGGATGTTCACCCAGAACACCGAGGCGGCTTCCTTGAGGTTGAACATCATCCGCCCGGTGGCTTCCACCGCTTCCTGGCCGCGATGGGTTTTCTCCAACAGCAACAGGATTTCACTGATGGAGAACAAGCCCAACACCAGCACGACGAACTGAATCCCGTCGGTCAGGTGGATGTTGTCACCGGTGAAGCGATAGACGCCGCTGTTGGCATCGATCCCGACGCTGGACAGGAACAGGCCGATCAGCGCCGCGATGAAGGTCTTGAGCGGACGATCGCCGGCCATGCCGCCGAGGCAGACAATGGCGAACACCATCAGGACGAAGTATTCCGCCGGCCCGAACGCAATCGCCCATTTGGCCAGCAACGGTGCGAACAGCACCATGCCACAGGTGGCGATGAGCGCGCCGATGAACGAACTCCACGCCGACAGCGACAACGCCACCCCGGCCAGGCCTTGGCGGGCCATCGGGTAGCCGTCGAGGGTGGTCATCACGGTGGAGGCTTCACCGGGGATGTTAAGCAGGATCGAACTGATACGCCCGCCGTATTCGCACCCCAGGTACACCGCCGCCAGCAGGATCAGCGCCGACTCCGGCGGCAGCCCCAGTGCGAAGGCGATCGGGATCAGCAGCGCCACGCCGTTGATCGGGCCCAGGCCCGGCAGCAGGCCGACCACGGTGCCGATCAGGGTACCGCTCAGTGCCGTGACGAGGTTGTAGGGGGTCAGTGCAACGCCAAAACCCTGGCCGAGATAATTCAGGGTATCCATATCAATTCTCCAGGACGTCGAGCAGGCCCAGGGGCAGCGGCACGTCCATCAGCTTGTCGAACAACAGATAAAGACCGATGGCCATCAGGCTGATGATCACCACGCTCGGTACCCAGCGACCGCCATACAGGCGCGCCATCGGCACACCGACCAAGATGCTGGCGACGATGAAGCCCAGGGGTTCGAAGGTCCCGGCGAAGACCAGCAGCAGCGCGACGCAGATGCCGATCTTCTGCAGGGTTTCACGGTCCAGTTGCGGGTCGTCCTCGCTGTGTACGACGGGCGTAGGGCGAAACAGCATGTACAGCAGCGCCAGGCCCATCAGTCCCAGGATCAATAAAGGAAAGGCGCGCGGGCCGACCGGTTCGTAGGAAAAGGCGGCCTGATACGGCCAGGCCATCAGCGCCAGGCCGATACAGGCCAGCAGCAGCACCGCGGCAAAAATACGTTGGATGGTGAGCATGACTAACTCCTGGGCGGCGCCGGTTGTGCCGGCGCCGCCGCGAGAACAGGGAGGATTACTGGATCAGGCCGAACTCTTTGGCCAGCACCTTGTAATCAGCCACTTGCTTCTTCACGTAGGTGTCCAGTTCCGGACCGGTCATCGCAAACGGGAACAGCTCGCGCTGGTCGCGCAGCTTGGCGAACTCTTCGGAAGCCAGCAGCTTGTCGAAAGCGTCTTTCCACCATGCGTAGTCTTCATCGCTGACCTTCGGCCCGAGGTAGAAGCCGCGAACCACCGGCCAGACGATGTTGTAGCCTTGTTCCACAGCGGTCGGAATGTCCTTCATCTCCGGCTCGTCGATGCGCTTCTCGGCAAACACGGCGAGCAGGCGCATGTCGCCGCTCTGGATGTGCGGCATGGAGTCGGAAATGTCCGTACTGCCGACCTGGATGTGCCCGCCAAGCAGTGCGGTGGCGATTTCGCCGCCGCCTTCGAGGGCCACGTAACGCAGGTCGCGAGGGTTGATGCCGGCGGCCTTGGCGATGAGGGCGGTCTGCATCCAGTCCTGGCTACCGACGGTGCCGCCGGAGCCGATCACCACCGAGCCCGGATCTTTCTTCAGGGCCTGTACCAGATCGTCGAGGGTCTTGTAGGGCGAATCGCTTTTCACGGCAATGGCGCCATAGCTGGTGCCCACGGCGGCCAGCCAGCGCACGGCACTTTCATCGAAACGACCGAACTTGCCTTGGGCCAGGTTCAGCAGTGAGCCGCTGGACCAGGCCACCAGCGTACCGGCGTCGGCCGGGCGCTGGGCGACCACTGCGTTGTAGGCCACCGCGCCGACACCGCCGGGCATGTAGGTGACGCGCATCGGTTTGGTCAGCAGCTTCTGGTTGACCAGCGCGCTTTGCGCCAGCTTGCACGTCAGGTCGAAACCGCCACCGGGGGAGGCCGGGGCGATGCATTCCGGGCGCTTCGGCTCTTTCGATGGATCAGCGGCGAGCAATTGCCCGGCGAACATCAGGCATCCGGCTGCCAGGGCTACTTTACGCAGTGATAGGTTCATTGTTGTCTCCACAGGAGTTGTTGTTGTGTGTTGTAGATGGGGCATTGCAAGCTTGAAGCTGTAGCGCAACTGCGCAGCGTTTCAACGACGCGGCAGGTCACGTTGCGCGCATGCACCTTGTCGTCGATGCAAATCGGCGCAGGCGTCGGCACAGGCAAGGGTAGTCTGGTTGGAGCGTAAAAGAGGGGCGGGTGTGAAGGCCTGGAGGTGCATGGACAGCATGATGAATACTCCGCTTATTGTTTTTATTCGGCGAAAACGCTTCGAGGCGTTTTTCGTTCGCGATCTGTTTCGCGACCGGCAGTCGTAACTGTCCGTTTCAAGACTCTAACGGCCCAACCTTTCGCTAACCTTTCAAAACCTTTCAGCGTGTTTTTTGGCTTCACAGTGGCGGATGCGGCTGTAAACTCCGCGCCAAAGAATGGCGTCGGCCATCCCTGAATCGAGGAATAACCCATGCGTGTCCTGCTCGTCGAAGACCATCTGCAGCTCGCCGAAAGCGTTGCCCAGGCGCTCAAGAGCACCGGTTTGACCGTGGATGTGTTGCATGATGGCGTCGCGGCCGACCTGGCCTTGAGCAGTGAGGAATACGCCGTGGCGGTCCTTGATGTCGGGCTGCCGCGCATGGACGGTTTCGAGGTGCTGGCGCGTCTGCGGGCCCGTGGCAAGACGTTGCCGGTGCTGATGCTGACTGCCCGCAGCGACGTCAAGGACCGCGTCCATGGCCTCAACCTGGGGGCCGACGATTACCTGGCCAAGCCATTCGAGCTCACCGAGCTGGAGGCCCGGGTCAAGGCCCTGCTGCGCCGCAGCGTACTGGGCGGCGAACGCCAGCAACGTTGTGGCGGGCTGGTCTATGACCTGGACACCCGTCGTTTTACCCTCGACGACGAACTGCTGACCCTGACATCCCGCGAGCAAGCCGTGCTGGAGGCGTTGATTGCCCGGCCAGGGCGGGTGATGAGCAAGGAACAACTGGCGGCCCAGGTGTTCGGCCTGGACGAAGAGGCCAGCCCCGACGCCATCGAAATCTACGTCCATCGCCTGCGCAAGAAACTCGACGGCCATGCGGTGGCGATCGTGACGTTCCGCGGCTTGGGCTACCTGCTGGAAAACCGCAATGCATAAGCCCGACAGCCTGCGCTGGCGGTTGCTTCGCAACCTGGCCTTGCTGCTGGTGGTGCTGATGCTCGCCAGCGGTTTGAGCGCCTACTGGAACGGTCGCGAAGCGGCGGACACCGCTTATGACCGGACCCTGCTGGCCTCGGCCCGGACCATCGCCGCTGGCCTGTCCCAGCGAGACGGCAGCCTCAGCGCGGATGTGCCCTACGTGGCCCTGGACACTTTTGCCTACGACAGTGCCGGACGCATTTATTACCAGGTCAACGACATCGACAAGAAGTTGATTTCCGGCTACGAAAACCTTCCCGGCCCGCCGCCCGGAACGCCCCGCACGGACGACTACCCAGCCTTGGCGCGTTTTTACAACGCTCAATACCAGGGGCAGAACGTGCGCGTGGTGAGCCTGCTCAAGGCCGTGAGCGAGCCGAACATGAACGGCATGGCGGAAATTCGCGTGGCCGAGACTGAAGAGGCGCGGGTCAGCATGGCCCGCAGCCTGATGGCCGACACGCTGTTGCGCCTGGGCATGCTGGCCGTGGGCGCGCTGCTGTTGGTGTGGTTCGCCGTCAGCGCGGCGCTGCGCCCGCTGGAGCGTTTGCGCACGGCAGTGGAGGAGCGTCAGCCGGACGATCTGCGGCCGTTGCCGCTGGTGGAGGTGCAGCACGAGTTATGGCCGCTGGTGCGGGCCCTCAACCATTTCACCGAGCGCCTGCGCGGGCAGTTCGAACGTCAGGCGCAGTTCATCGCCGATGCCGCCCACGAACTGCGCACGCCCTTGGCCGCGCTCAAGGCGCGCCTGGAGCTGGGCTTGCGCGCCAGCGAGCCGGTGACCTGGCGGGAAACCCTGGAAACCGCGGCCCAGGGGACCGATAGATTGACCCACCTGGCCAACCAGTTGCTGTCCCTGGCGCGGGTGGAAAATGGCGCCCGGGCCATTGCCGAAGGCGGTGCGCAGTTGCTCGATCTGAGCCAGTTGGCCCGTGAGCTGGGCATGGCCATGGCCCCGCTGGCCCATGCCCGAGGCGTGGCGCTGGCCCTGGAGGCCGACGAACCGGTATGGCTGCGGGGCGAGCCGACCTTGTTGAACGAGCTGTTGAGCAATCTGGTGGACAATGCCCTGGCCCACACGCCGTCGGGCGGCAACGTAATCCTGCGGGTGTCAGCGCCGGCGGTGCTGGAAGTCGAGGACGATGGCCCCGGCATTCCGTTGCATGAGCGGGACCGGGTGTTCGAGCGGTTCTATCGACGTAACCAGCAAGTGGCCGGCTCGGGCCTCGGGTTGGCGATCGTCGGCGAAATCTGCCGCGCGCATCTGGCGCAGATCACCTTGCACGACGGGCGGGAGCGTGGGTTGAAGGTGCGGGTGAGTTTTGTCCCGGGATAAACCTGGCGATGCAAAACCCTGTGGCGAGGGAGCTTGCTCCCGCTGGGTTGCGAAGCAGCCCTAAGCTTTTGCGGCCGCTACGCGACCGAGCGGGAGCAAGCTCCCTCGCCACAAAAGCGTTCCTGACCACAAAAGAGAGGCATGGCCAGAGAGGTCTTCATGGTTTCAGATGTTCCTAGTAGAACATCGACCGCGCTTCTTCGATATCCGCGCATCTAGCGCAGATCACCTTGCACGACGGGCAGGAGCGTGGGCTGAAGGTACGGGTGAGTTTTGTCCCGGGATAAACCTGGCGATGCAAAACCCTGTGGCGAGGGAGCTTGCTCCCGCTGGGTTGCGAAGCAGCCCTAAGCTTTTGCGGCCGCTACGCGACCGAGCGGGAGCAAGCTCCCTCGCCACAAAAGCGTTCCTGACCACAAAAGAGAGGCATGGCCAGAGAGGTCTTCATGGTTTCAGATGTTCCTA
>NZ_JABWRA010000005.1:0-177382 GCF_014268705.1 Pseudomonas sp. SWRI179
TCAGGTGAATAGAAAGGCATGACCATACTCTTGCCGCCCCCGAAATGCTTTTAGGAATTTGGAGAGGCGACAACTAGCCTGACACCGGGGGATATCACCGGCACAGACCCACCGCTATCGCGAGCAGGCTCGCTCCCACAGGGATCTCTGGTGGACAGGGATTTTCGCGTATATCCCGATCCAGTGTGGGAGCGAGCCTGCTCGCGAAGGCGACTGCACAGCCAATATCACCGGCACAGACCCACCGCTATCGCGAGCAAGCTCGCTCCCACAGGGATCTTTGGTGGACAGGGATTTCGCCTACATCCCGAATCCAGTGTGGGAGCGGGCTTGCTCGCGAAGGCGTCAGGTCAGCCCCTCTACCTTTCCCAGGCAAACGCCTACTTCTCAAAACGTCTGCCCCAGGTTCAGGTAAACCGCCTGTTCATCATCGTCGTTAAACCCATAGCTGAAATTCAGTGGCCCCAGCGGCGTATCGAAGCCGAGGAAAATGCTCGCGGCATTGATGTAGCCGCTGTCGAACTCGTTGTCGTTGTTCCAGGCCCGGCCGCGCTCCAACGAGCCACCGATGTACAGCGGGAAGTCCAAGGGCAGGTAGGCCCGCGGTGTGAGGCGGCGGTAATACACGGCACGCATCAGGCTCATGTTCTGTCCGGACACTCCATCTTCGCGAAAGCCCGACAATTGCCGCGCGCCACCGAGCACAAAGCTGGACGTCACCACCTCGGCGGTGTCCAGGGTGCGGCCGTAGCGCCCGCCCAGGATGAAAGTGTCCGGGCCGCTGCTCAGGGCCTTGTCCAGTTTGAACTCCCATTGACGGTAACGTTGGTCGGAGCCCAGTCCCGGTTCGTATTGGCGCCAGCTCAGGCCGATGTCTTCCCCTTCATGGGGAAAATACACACTGTCCAGGGAGTCGAACGAATACTTGAGCTCGTAGAAACCCTCGTTGAAATTCTCGCTGGGCTGGTCGTGGTCGCCGATGCGCACATCGGCCTTGCCCCAGGCTTGGCCGACACCGAAGCGAATTTCACCACTGTTGCCAATCTGGCGGCCCACGTTCAGCCCGAAGCCATAGCGCTCGACGCGATACTGGGCCACCGGGTCGTTGTCCAGGATGGACTCCACGTTGCGCGATTCGAATTGCCCATAGGGGGCGATGAAGTAGCGCGAGCCGACATCCAATGGCTGGTAGAACTCGCTGTACAACTCCTGCTTGTCGCCGATCTGCGCCCGGGTCAGCCATTCGGCACCCAGGCGATTGATGCCGTTGACCCGATAACTGGCCCCCAGGTTGAAAGCGCTGTCGCCGCGCATGTCGTCCGACAGGCTCAGCCCCAGCCGCAGATAATCGGTGCCGGTCCGTCGGCCCCGGGCGCTGATCACCAGCGTACGGTCCTGGCCTTTGTGGACCACGCGGTATTGCACCTGCTCGAAGTAATCCAGGCCGTACAGCGTACCCATGTCGGTCTGCAGGCGAGCCAGGTCCAGCGGCTCGCCAATCTGCTGGCGAATGTAATAGCGAATCACGTCATCGCCGACTTTCGAGTCGTTCTCCACGCGAATGGCGGTAATGACCGGCGTGCGTTCGCTGGGCGTACGCGCGGCCATGAGTTCGGCGTCGGGTGTCTCGGACGGGCGTAGCGGGGCCAGGCGGGCGTCGAGTATGCGGGTGGCGCGGTAGCCGGCGTCGATCATTTCCTGGGCACGGCCGAAGTCGGTAGAGCCGAAGCTCGCCAGGGCCGGCTGGATCAATACGTCGTCTTTTTTCAGGGTCGCCAGTTGCTCTTCAGAGTTGCGCCGGGTCATCAGGGTGGTCGATTGGTTCAGCACATCGACCACCGTGACCAGTTGCTTGCGGGTGCGCAGCGGCGTGCCGATGTCGACCACAATGGCCATGTCCACGCCCATTTCCCGGGCCACATCCAACGGGATGTTATCGGCCATGCCACCGTCCACCAGCAGCCGGCCGTCCAGTTCCACCGGGGCGAACACCGCCGGGATCGACATGCTGGCGCGAATGACCTTGGGCAGGTGGCCTTTGCGGAACACCACCTTTTCGCCGGTGGCGATGTCAGTGGCGACGGCGCGAAACGGGATCGGCAGTTTGTCGAAGTCACGCGTATCGCTGGCATGGGCCAGCAGGCTTTCAAGCAGCAGGGCCAGGTTCTGGCCCTGGATCACCCCCAAGGGCAGGCCGAGGCTGCCGTCGTCACGAAAGCTCAGTTTCTGCTTCACGAGAAAATCCCGGTCATCCTGTTTGCGCCGGAACGGCACGTCCTTGCGCGGCGGCGCGTCGGACAAGGCCTGTTGCCAGTCGATGCCCAGGGCGAGTTTTTCCAGTTCGTCGATCTTGTAGCCCGAGGCGTACAGCCCGCCGATCACCGCGCCCATGCTGGTGCCGGCAATGGCATCGATCTTGATGCCTTGCTCTTCCAAGGCCTTGAGCACACCGATGTGGGCCAGTCCCCGCGCCGCGCCGCCGGACAGTACCAGGCCGATTTTCGGCCGCGGTGCTTCGACAGCCTGGACGAAAAGGGGCAACAGCAGCAGAAGCAGGAGGGGCAGGAGGCGGCGCATCGTCAATCTCGGGGAGGGCGATCAAAGGCGGGTATTATAACGACGCCTTAGCACCCAGGAGTCCACCCGCCATGACCGAACACAAACCGGAAGTCGTCATTACCTATTGCACCCAGTGCCAATGGTTGCTGCGCGCCGCCTGGCTGGCCCAGGAACTGCTCAGCACCTTTGGCGACGACCTGGGCAAAGTGTCCCTGGTGCCGGGCACCGGCGGTGTATTCCACATCAGCTGTGACGGTACGCAGATCTGGGAGCGCAAGGCCGATGGCGGTTTCCCCGAGGCCAAGGTCCTCAAGCAGCGGGTCCGCGACCGGATCGACCCGGAGCGGGACCTGGGCCACAACGATCGGGTTCAGTGAGACGCGGCTTGGGTCTCCACCCGCGGTTTTTTCGAGCCGCCCAGTTGGCTTGAGATCACGATGGCCGTGATGATCACCACGCCGCCCAGCAACATGCGCAACGTCGGGCGCTCGTCGAACAGCCACCAGGCCATGGCGATGCCGTAGACCGGCTCCATGGCAAAGACCACCGCCGCCGTGCGGGCCTTGATCACGGCCAGGCTGGCGACGAACAGGCTGTGGGCCAGGCCGGTGCAAAACACGCCGAGCAAGCCGATCCACAACCAGTCGATGGGACGAACGTCGCTCAATTGCGGTGCGGCCACCGGCAGCAGGCACAACCCGACCACCACGTTCTGGCACAGCGCGGCCTGTACCGGCGGCACATGGGCGGAACCAGCACGGTTGGTCAATGACAACAGCGAAAACAGCAGCCCCGAGGCCACGGCCCAGAGCAGGCCGGTGGTGGCACCGCTGGCCAGGTCGAAGCTCGGCGTGACCAGCACCAGGCCGACGCTCACCAACACCACCAGCCAGATTTCATTGGCGCGAATCCGCTCGCGGAAGATCAGCCCCTCGAGCAATACCGTGAAGGCCGGGAAACTGGCGAACCCCAGCGTGGCGATTGCCACACCGGCCACTTTCACCGCGATGAAGAAGCTCACCCAGTGCCCGGCCAGCAACAGGCCGCCCAGCAGCAATCGCCGACCATCCTGGGCCCGCAGTTTCTGCCAGCGGCTGCGGCTGGCGAACCGGGCAAACATCGCCAGGGCCAGCACGGCGAAGACGGCGCGACCGAACACGATGACCGCTGGCGAGGCCGCGGCGAGTTTGCCGAAGACACCGGTCAGGCCAAACATGAGTGCGCCAATGTGCAGGGCGCCGAGGGCAGTACGAGGCGTCATTTCGATCCTTTCAACAGACAGTGGGGCAACTGGTGAATGTCTTCTGTGGGAGCGAGCCTGCTCGCGAAAGCGCTGGTCCAGGCAATGCAGATATTGACTGACAGATAGCAATCGCGAGCAGGCTCGCTCCCACAGGGCTGTTCCCCTCACAGATTGCAGTATTTAAGCGCGGTTGAGGCGGCTGTGTCTGTCGCGAGCCTAGCGATTTTTAGCGCGAACCTAGCGCTGATGCCGCAGCTTGCCCGGCGTGGCGCCGAATTCGCGCAGCACCGCCGCGGCGAAAGCACTCTGGGAGCTGTAGCCGACCTGATGGGCGATCTCGCCGATGGGCAGGTCCGACTCCCGCAACAACGCCACGGCCTGGTGCAAGCGGCGGCTACGGATGTACGCCATCGGGGTTTGCCCGCACTCGGCGATGAAACGCGCGTGCAGGCGGGCACTGGAAAGGCCGGCGACCCGTGCCAGGTCCGCCACTTGCAGCGGGTAGGCCGCGTTCTGGTCGATGTGGGCGTTGAGCGCGGCATAGGGCAGGCGCCGGCCACCGAGGGTTTCCCGGCGAACGCCGTTGAGACTCGCCAGCAGCAGTACTGCGCCTTGCTGGGCGATCACCGGGTCGTCCACCGGGCTGCCCGCCAGCCAACTGACCAACTGGCTTTGCCCCGCGTCCAGGGGCAGGCGAACGCTGTCGTCGAGCAAGCGGCGGCTGGCGTCGGCGTGATCCCCCAGGCATTGTCCGACCCAGTCGTCACTGGGCACATCCAGTACCAGGCAGCGGCTGCCGTGGGGGCTGCCACAGCCATGATGGGCGCCGGCGGGTACCACCACGAAACTTTGTTGCACCACTTGGCTGCCACGACCTTCGACCTCGAAGTCCAGCGCGCCGGACAACCCGAACACCAGCTGCGCGTGGTCGTGGCTGTGGGCGATCAAGTCGTGGCTGTAGTGGCGTAGCGTGAGGATCGGTCGCATCGCGGTCTCCCGTGTCAGGCCGCCAGCATACACCGAGGGGCAACGCCCGGCGTTGTCATGCAATGGACTTGTGTTTGTCATAGGCCATTAACCGCTGGGGTGCACAGTGGCGAAAACGATCAGAGGGTTGCCCAATGACCAGCGCCGAACTCGCCAAACCCAGCCGCAAGCAGCGTGTACGCACCCTGTGGATCTCCGATGTGCACCTGGGCACCCGGGACTGCCAGGCCGAGCACCTGTCGCAGTTTCTCAAGGGCTACCACGCCGACAAGATCTACCTGGTGGGGGACATCATCGACGGCTGGAAGCTGCGCGGTGGCATGTATTGGCCCCAGGCCCACACCAACGTCATTCGCCGCTTGCTGACCATGAGCAAGCGCGGTACCGAAGTGATCTACGTCACTGGCAACCATGACGAATTCCTGCGGCGCTATTCGAAGCTGATCCTGGGCAATATCCAGTTGGTGGACGAAGCGGTGCACGTCACCGCCGATGGCCGGCACCTGCTGGTGATCCATGGCGACCAGTTCGATGTCATCACCCGTTACCACCGTTGGCTGGCGTTCCTCGGGGACTCGGCCTACGAATTCACTCTCACGCTGAACCGCTGGCTCAACCACTGGCGGGCCCGTTATGGCTACGGTTACTGGTCGCTGTCGGCGTATCTCAAGCACAAGGTGAAGACGGCCGTCAGCTTTATCAGCGACTTCGAAGAAGCCATCGCCCACGAGTGCGTGAAGCGCGAATTGCATGGCGTGGTCTGTGGGCACATCCACCATGCCGAGATGCGCAAGGTGGGCGAGGTGGAATACCTCAATTGTGGCGACTGGGTCGAATCCTGCACGGCGCTGATCGAACATTGGGATGGGACGATCGAGTTGTATCGGTTGGCGGACGCCCAGGCGCGGGAGGCGCTGGCCAAGACTGAGTTGAAAGTGACTGAGCCTGCCTAGGCCAGCCTGCCTGTTTCTCAAGCCCACAGAGTGCTTGTGTGGCGAGGGAGCTTGCTCCCGCTGGCTGCGCAGCAGCCCTGGAAAAGAGGGGCGCTTCGCGCCCAGCGGGAGCAAGCTCCCTCGCCACGGGTTTTCCTGCGTCCGTTGGATTCAGGCTTGCTCCGCCATCGCCGCCTTGTAGATCGATTGCTTCGGCGCGGCAAACAGCCTTTCCAGCATCGGCTCGAAGAAGCTCAACGGCAATGTGTCGTACTCGGGATCGAACGCCGCCGCGTCGTATTTCGCACAGAAATCAATGGTCGCCTGGTACTGAGGATGTTCGAAAAACTGCTCGCGCAGGTGCCGGTCCATGCCCAGGTGATGGAAGAAGTAATAACCCTGGAAAATGCCGTGCTTCTCCACCATCCACAGGTTTTCGGCGCTGACGAAGGGCTTGAGGATCGCCGCGGCGATGTCCGGGTGGTTATACGAACCCAAGGTGTCGCCGATGTCGTGGAGCAGGGCGCAGACCACGTATTCCTCATCGCGCCCGTCACGGTAGGCACGGGTGGCGGTTTGCAGGGAGTGGGTCAGGCGATCCACCGGGAACCCGCCGAAATCGCCGTCCAGCAGTTTCAAGTGAGCCAGGATCCGGCCCGGCAATAGCCGGGCGTAGGCGCTGAAGTCGGCCGCGATGATCGCCCAATCTTGCGCAGTGCCGTCCTGCATGTGGGTAAAGCGTGCGTGGTTGCTCATCGACACTCCTTATCAGAACGCGACCTTGCCCAGCAGCATGTCGCGGTACATGACGAAATCACCGAGCAGGCTGTAGAGCGGATGCTGGAAGGTGGCGGGACGGTTCTTTTCGAAGAAGAAGTGCCCGACCCAGGCAAAGCCGTAACCGGCCACCGGCAGGGCGACCCACAGCCACCAGGCGCCCACGACGAGGGCCATGACGAATACCAGGATGACCAGGGAGGTGCCGATGAAATGCAATCGTCGGCAGGTGCTGTTGCTGTGTTCGCTGAGGTAATACGGGTAGAACTCAGCGAAGGTATTGAATCGTTTGGCGTTTTCCACGACGGCTGACTCTGTGGTTATTGTTTTGATATTTAAGTCTAGAGCTATCAATTACAACGGCCAGTGACAATCAGCGCCACTTTAGTATCCTTCGCAAATCCAGCCGTACCCTGCGGCTCGTCATGCAAGTAAAACGTCATGAGCGAACGAACGACTTCTTCAAGCTGGGCGATGGGGATTGTCAAGGCGTTGGAAATGGACGGCCTGGATTGTCGGGCGCTGTTCAATCAATTGGGGCTGGATTTCGATGCGCTGGACGATCCGGATGCACGGTTCCCCCAGGACTCGATGACGCGGCTCTGGCAACGGGCGGTGGAGTTGTCGGGCAACCCGGCCATTGGCTTGAACATGGGCAAGGTGGTGCGCCCGGCCTCGTTCCATGTGGCGGGCTACGCCTTGATGTCCAGTCGCACCCTGGTGGAGGGTTTCCAACGGCTGGTGCGGTACCAGCGGATCATCGCCGAAAGCGCCGACTTGAGTTTTCGTCCGTTGGAAGGCGGCTATGGGCTGATCCTGACCGTTCATGGCGACCATCTGCCCCCGACCCGCCAAAGCGCCGAAGCGTCCCTGGCCTGTGCGCTGGCCCTGTGCAGCTGGTTGACTGGGCGCACCCTGCATCCGGTAAAGGTGCTGTTCCAGGGCGCCGAACCCTCGGACCCGGCGCCTTATCAGCGAGCTTTTCACGCGCCGCTGGTGTTCGGCGCGCCCTATGACGCGCTGATCTTCGAACGGGCCGACATGGAGGCGCCGCTGCCAACGGCCAATGAAGCCATGGCGCAGTTGCACGATCGGTTTGCCGGGGAATACCTCGCGCGTTTCTCGGAAAGCCGCGTGACCCACAAGGCACGACAAGTCTTGTGTCGGTTGTTGCCCCAGGGGGAACCCAAGCGAGACGTGGTGGCGCAGACGTTGCACCTGTCCCAGCGCACCTTGCAACGGCGCTTGCAGGAAGAGGGCACCAGTTTCCAGAGCCTGCTGGAGGACACCCGCCGCGAGCTGGCCGAGCAGTACCTGGCACAGCCGGGCATGACGCTGCTGGAAATCGCCTACCTGTTGGGATTTGCCGACCCGAGCAATTTTTTCCGGGCCTTTCGCCGCTGGTTCGACACCACGCCCGGCGAATACCGGGCGCGATTGGCGAGCCAGCCTGAACCGGTCAGTGACGCCAGAACGCCGGGATACACAGCACGAACACGGTGATGATCTCCAGCCGGCCCAGCAACATGCCCCCCGACAGAATCCACTTGGCGGCGTCCGGCAGCGGTGCGAAGTTGCCGGCCGGCCCGATGGTTTCCCCCAGCCCCGGGCCGACGCCCGACACGGTACTGGCCGCACCGGTCAACGCCGTCATCCATTCCACCCCCAACAGCGACAGCAGCAGGGCGATCACGCAGATCGTGATGGCGAAGAAGAACGAGAACGTCAGGATCGAGCGGACGATTTCCTCGTCGAGGCGATGACCGTTGTATTTTTGCTTGATCACCGCACGGGGATGGATCAATTGATTAAGGTTGGCCCGCAGCAGGATGTAGGCGACTTGGAAGCGAAAGATCTTGATCCCGCCGGCCGTCGAACCCGAGCAACCGCCGACGAACCCCAGGTAGAAAAACAGCATCAGCGAGAAATTGCCCCACAGGCTGTAGTCGCCGAGGGCGAAGCCGGTGGTGGTGACGATGGACGTCACGTTCAGCGCCACGTGCCGCAGGGCGTCCAGCCAATGCAGGTCGGTGGTCGCCCAATACCAGGTGCCGAGCACCAGCCAGGTCACCAGCAGCACGCCAATGAGCCCCTGGACCTGCTGGTCCTTGATCAACGCCCGGCGATTGCCCCGCAACATCGAGACGTACAGGGCAAACGGCAGGCTGCCGAGGATCATGATGACGATGGCGACCCAGTGCACCGCCGGCTGGGTCCACTTGGCCAGGGACAGGTCCGAGGTGGAGAAGCCGCCGGTGGAAATCGCCGACATCGAATGGTTGATGGCATCGAACAGGCTCATCCCGGCCCACCAGAGCGCCAGGGTGCCAAGAATGGTGATGCCCACGTAGGCCGCCACGATCAACCGCGCCACCATGTGGGAGCGGGGCATGACTTTTTCCGAGCGGTCCGATGACTCGGTCTGGAACAGCCGCATGCCACCGATGCGCAGCAGGGGCAGGATCGCCACCGCCATGCCGATGAAGCCGATACCGCCGAGCCAGTGCAGCAGCGAGCGCCACATCAGGATGCCCGGCGACATATTGTCCAGGCCGCTCAGGACGGTGGCCCCGGTGGCGGTGATGCCCGACATGCTTTCGAAGAACGAATCCGTATAGCTGATGTGCTGGGTCAGCAGGAACGGCAGCGCAGCGAAGATACACACCACCAGCCAGCTGCTGACGGTCAGCAGGTACATGTCCCGCGGCCGCAGGTGGATGTGTTCCGGGCGCCCGGGAAGTACCAGCGCCAGGCCGGCGAGGAACGTGATCATGCTCGACCAGAGGAACGACGGCAGGTCGCCAGTGCGCTCGAAGATCATCAGCGTGACCATGGGCACGACCATGAAGATCGCCAGGGTGATCAGGAAGATGCCGATGATGAAACCGATGATTCGCAGGGTCGGCAACGCCATGAAGTCCGCTCAGGCTGAAAGGGAAGGGCGCCATTCTACCTGCGGCCAGCGTCCTGTAAACCGGCACTCGGCGGCGCCTGGCTGCCTGGCCTCGGAATTTGCGCTAACGGACTCGCCGCACAGCCACTAGAATAGCTGGACATTTTTTCAGGAGGTGGCCGATGCAGGCTCTCGACGCTTTGCTCAACCGTGTTTCCGTCCCGCGCCTGGTGGAGCCGGCACCCACGCCGGAACAGCGCGAGCTCATGTTCGCCGCGGCCATGCGGGCACCGGATCACGGCCAGTTGCGGCCATGGCGCTTCTTGACGGTGGAAGGGCAGGCGCGGCATCGCATGGGCGAGCTGCTGGCCGAAGCGGCAAAGTTCAATGACCCGCTGGTGCCCGAAGCCGTCGTGGAAAAGGCCCTCAATGGCCCATTGCGCGCGCCCCTGGTCGTGGTGGTGATCGCCCGTCTGCAGGACCATTTCAAAATCCCGAAATCCGAGCAACTGCTGGCGGCCGGCTGCGCGGCCCATGGCATCCTGCTGGCCGCGTATGCCCAGGGGATTGGTGGCGTGTGGCGCACCGGCGAACTGGCGTACTCGCCACATGTGGCCCGGGGGCTTGGCCTGGAAGACGGGGAGGAAGTAATCGGTTTCCTCTACCTGGGCACGCCGCAGAAAGAAGCGCGTACCGCACCGCAGGAAGATGTGGGGCAGTTTGTCCGCGAGTGGACGGGCCAATAACGGCTCAAGGGCGGCGGATGACTTGAGGCTGGTTTGATCCACCGTGGCGAGGGAGCTTGCTCCCGCTGGGCGGCGAAGCCGCCCCAAGTGGAACAGCGCTATCCCTCAGGCACACCGCGCCAGGCCAGTTTACGACTGCTGCGCAGCCGAGCGGGAGCAAGCTCCCTCGCCACACAATCAACAGCCGACGGTGGTGTTATCTGCACGCGTCGGCAATCGCCTCGGCCAGCAAGTCCAGGCGCGTGGCATCGATACCGGCCACGTTGGCCCGGCCGGTGCCGACCATGTAGACGCTGTGGCGTTCGCGCAGGTGCTTGACCTGTTCCGGCGTCAGGCCGGTGTAGGAAAACATCCCGCGTTGCACGCCGATATGGGCGAAGCGCTCGCGCAGACCATGGGGTTCGAGGGCTTCCAGCAAACCGCTGCGCAATTGCGCGATGCGCAGGCGCATGGCCTGGACTTCATCGGCCCACAGGCTCTTGAGTTCCGGGTTGCCGAGGATGGTCGCCACCACGGCTGCGCCATGGTCTGGTGGCGTCGACCACAGGTTGCGGGCGATGTTGGCCAATTGGCTGCGGATATCGATCAGTTTTTCGCCGTCCCGGGCGCAGATGATCAACGCACCCGTACGGTCGCGGTACAGGCCGAAGTTCTTCGAACAGGAGCTGGTAATCAGCACTTCCGGCAACGCTTCGGCAAATAGCCGGACCGCCCAGGCGTCCTGTTCCAAGCCATCGCCAAAGCCTTGGTAGGCGAAGTCGATCAGCGGCAGCAGGTCGCGGCTGCGCACCACTTCCAGCAGCTGCTGCCATTGCTCATGGGACAGGTCGAACCCTGTCGGGTTGTGGCAGCAGGCATGCAGCAAGACCACATCGCCTTTGGGCGCTTGGTTCAGGGTTGCCAGCATCGCCTCGAAATCCAAGCGGTTATCGGCGCCCACATAAGGGTAATGGCTGACCTTGACCCCGGCCGTGGCGAAAATGGTTTCGTGGATCGGCCAGGTCGGGTTGCTCAGCCAGACGCCACGGCCCGGCAGGCACTGGGCGATGAAGTCGGCGCTCAGGCGCAGGGCCCCGGTGCCGCCGGGTGTCTGGGTGGCGCCGGCACGTTTTGCGCTGATCAGCGGCGAGTCGGCGCCCAGCACCAGCTCATTGATCAACTGGCCGAACGCGGCGTCGCCATGACCGCCGATGTAGGTCTTGGTGACCTGGCGATCCACCAGTCGCTGCTCGGCCTGCTTCACCGATTGAAGAATCGGCGTCAGGCCTTGGGCATCCTTATAGACGCCCACGCCCAGGTCGAACTTGCTCGGGTTGCTATCCGCCCCGTAGGCCTCCATCAGGCCGAGGATCGGGTCGCCGGGTACCCGGCCGATGGCGTCGAAATGCATTACTTGCGGCCCTCGGCGGTCTTGGCCACGTCATCGGTGCGAGCGGCCATGATGAAGTCGTTGCGGTGCAGGCCCTTGATGGAGTGGCTCCACCAGGTCACGGTGACTTTGCCCCACTCGGTGAGCAGGCCTGGGTGGTGGCCTTCGGCCTCGGAGATCTCGCCAACGGCGTTGGTGAACGCCAGGGCGTGCTTGAAGTTCTTGAACAGGAAAACTTTTTCCAGCTGCATGACGCCGTCGCGCACTTCGATGTTCCAGTCCGGGATCTGTTTGATCAACACCGGCAATTCTTCGTCGCTGACTTGTGGGGCATCGGCGCGGCAGGCTTCGCAGTGGGCTTGGTTCAGAGTGTTCATGGTGTGTTCCTGGATCGAATATTTGAAAAACGTCGATGCACCCACGCTAAAGCAAAGCCGCGTCATGCAACAGACTCAATTGGGATTAAAAGACGCGGCTCACGCCGCTTTGGGCGGAAATTTCGGGGCGTGCAGGCCCAGTTCCCGACCGCGCTTGACCATGCCCATGATGTCTTCGTGGGCCAGGTCGAACAGGCGCTTGAGCTCGGGCAACACGAAATACACCGGTTGCAGGATGTCGATGCGGTACGGCGTGCGCATGGCTTCCAACGGATCGAAGGCCTGGTGCTCGGGCTCGTCGGACAGGCAGTACACGGTTTCCTTGGGCGACGAGAGGATGCCTCCGCCGTAGATGCGTCGGCCCTGCGGGGTCTGCACCAGGCCGAACTCGATGGTCATCCAATACAGGCGCGCCAGGTAGACGCGTTCTTCCTTGGAAGCCTGTAGGCCGAGTTTGCCGTAGGTGTGGGTAAATTCGGCAAACCAAGGGTTGGTCAGCAACGGGCAGTGGCCAAAGATCTCGTGGAAAATGTCCGGCTCTTGCAGGTAATCCAGCTCTTCACGGGTACGAATGAAGGTCGCCACCGGAAACTGCTTGCTGGCGAGCAATTCGAAGAAGGTCTGGAAAGGTATCAGCGCCGGGACGCGGGCGACTTGCCAGCCCGTGGTCTCGCCCAGCACTTTGTTGACTTCGTCCAGTTGCGGGATGCGGTCGTGGGGCAGGCCCAGCTTGTCGATGCCGTCCAGGTATTCCTGGCACGCACGGCCTTCGATGACTTTGAGCTGGCGGGTGATCAGCGTGTTCCACACCGCGTGCTCTTCAGCGGTGTAGTGGATAAAACCTTGCGCATCGGGCTCGCGGGCCACGTATTGCGTCTGCTTCATGCTGCTCTCCTGCTGATTTCCCTCAGGGGGAAGATGCGTTTGTTGTTATGTCGAGCGATGCATTAGAGATAACCCGAAGCGGCGATGTGTGCATCGGCTTGGCGAGGATGGATTGGGCGAACGACGGGTTGAATCGTAAAGTTTTCGTTACGATTTGGCGGGCGGTACGATCTTTCCGGGATTTTCGGGTGGGAAAAGGCCTACATCTGTCACATAATCTTGACGATTATTTGCGTTGCCACGCCGAAAACCTTTGTGGCGAGGGAGCTTGCTCCCGCTGGGGCGCGAAGCGGCCCCTGTTTTGGGTCTGCTGCGCAGCCCAGCGGGAGCAAGCTCCCTCGCCACAGAGGGGCTGGAATGGCGCGGTTTTCTATCTCATATGCACCTGGGTCCTTTCATGCGCATCAAAGTCCATTGCCAGAATCGCATCGGCATCCTCCGGGACATCCTCAACCTGTTAGTGGAGTACGGCATCAACGTCGCCCGGGGCGAGGTCGGTGGCGAGCATGGCAATGCGATCTACCTGCACTGCCCGAACCTGATCAACATCCAGTTCCAGGCGTTGCGTCCGAAATTCGAAGGGATTGCCGGGGTGTTTGGCGTCAAGCGCGTAGGGCTGATGCCCAGCGAGCGTCGGCACATGGAGCTCAACGCCTTGCTCGGCGCCCTGGAGTTTCCAGTGCTGTCCATCGACATGGGGGGTTCCATCGTCGCGGCCAACCGGGCGGCGGCGCAGTTGCTCGGGGTGCGGGTCGACGAGGTGCCGGGGATTCCCTTGTCACGCTATGCCGAGGATTTCGACTTGCCGGAACTGGTGCGCGCCAACCAGTCGCGCATCAACGGCCTGAGGGTCAAGGTCAAGGGCGACGTGTTCCTGGCCGACATCGCGCCACTGCAATCGGAACACGACGACAGCGAAGCCATGGCCGGTGCGGTGTTGACCCTGCACCGGGCCGACCGGGTGGGTGAGCGGATCTATAACGTGCGCAAGCAGGAGCTGCGCGGCTTCGACAGTATTTTCCAGAGCTCGAAGGTGATGGCGGCGGTGGTCCGTGAGGCCCGGCGCATGGCACCGCTGGACGCGCCGCTATTAATTGAAGGCGAAACCGGCACCGGCAAGGAACTGCTGGCCCGGGCTTGTCACCTGGCGAGCCCGCGTGGGCAATCGCCCTTGATGGCACTCAACTGCGCCGGGCTGCCCGAGTCGATGGCCGAGACCGAGCTGTTCGGCTACGGCCCCGGTGCATTCGAAGGGGCGAGGGCCGAAGGCAAGCTCGGCCTGCTGGAACTGACCGCTGGAGGAACGCTGTTCCTCGACGGAGTCGGGGAGATGAGCCCGCGCCTGCAAGTGAAACTGCTGCGCTTCCTGCAGGACGGTTGCTTCCGGCGTGTCGGCAGCGATGAAGAGGTGTACCTGGACGTCAGGGTGATCTGCGCCACCCAGGTGGACTTGTCCGAACTCTGCGCCCGAGGCGAATTTCGTCAGGATTTGTACCACCGCTTGAATGTGCTTTCGCTACACATCCCACCCCTGCGCGAATGCCTCGATGGCCTGGGGCCACTGGTGGAGCATTTCCTCGACCAGGCCAGCCGCCAGATCGGCTGTGCACTGCCCAAGCTGGCGCCGGCGGCCATGGACCGCCTCAGTCATTACCATTGGCCGGGCAACGTCCGGCAATTGGAAAACGTGCTGTTCCAGGCGGTTTCCCTGTGCGATGGCGGGAAGGTGAAAGCCGAGCACATCCGCCTGCCGGACTACGGCGTGCGCCAGCCCCTTGGCGATTTCTCCCTTGAGGGGGGCTTGGACGAGATCGTTGGGCGTTTCGAGAAAGCGGTACTGGAGCGCTTGTATTCCGAACATCCCAGCAGCCGGCAACTGGGCAAGCGGCTGGGGGTTTCCCATACGACCATTGCCAACAAGTTGCGTGAGTATGAAGTGGGCAAAGAATCCGGCGCGTGAAGATAGGCGTTTCGTGGCGAGGGAGCTTGCTCCCGCTCGATTGCGCAGCAATCGCCAAAAGTGTGGGGTCGCTACGCAGCCCAGCGGGAGCAAGCTCCCTCACCACAGGGGGCGTCCATTGATCAGGTTAGGCGGACACTTGCCGTAAGCGGCACAACACCGCCGGTTTTTCGTCTTCGATACCTTCCCCAAATCCCTTCCAGAACCCTCAAGTCCTTTGTTTCCAGGACCCAGGGGCGCCAGAAAAAAGTTGGTCTGCAAATTGCTTAAGGCTGTGCAACACAGCAGTGGGCGGCAAACGTCCGGCATGCAGAGGAACGACAGTGGACAAGTACCTTTATGTGGCAATGACCGGCGCCAGCCAGAACGCACTGGCGCAGCGGGCCCATGCCAACAACCTGGCGAACATCTCCACCAATGGCTTTCAGAAAGACCTGGAGCAGGCGCGCTCGATGCCGGTGTTCGGCGACAGCTTTCCGGCGCGGGCGTTTGCCCTCTCCGAGCGTCCTGCCACCGATTTCACCCCGGGTGCGCTGATCGAGACCGGTCGCGATCTGGACGTGGCGGTCAGCGGGCCGGGCTGGATGGCCGTGCAGAACCCCGATGGCGGTGAAAGCTACGTGCGCACCGGCAGCCTCAATGTCGACGCCCTGGGCGTGCTGCGGGCCGGCAACGGCATGCCGGTGATGGGCAATGGCGGTCCGATCGCCGTGCCACCCGAGCAGAAAATCGAAATCGGCCAGGACGGCACCATCAGCATCCGCGCCATGGGCGAAGGCCCGCGGGTGATGGCGGAAGTGGACCGCATCAAGCTGGTCAACCCAGACCTCAGGACCATGACCAAGGGCCTGGACGGCTCGATCCGGACCAAGGACGGCCAGCCGGCGCCCATCGACGGCAACGTGCAATTGGTGTCCGGGTTCCAGGAGGCGAGCAACGTCAATGCCGTGGATGAAATGACGTCGGTGCTGGCCCTGGCCAAGCAGTTCGAGCTCCACGTCAAGATGATGAACACCGCCAAAGAAGGCGATGAAGCCATGGCTCGGGTCTTGCAGATCTAACTATTAATTACAGCGTCGCGCCGAAAAACAGGCGTACGAGGAGAATCGAATGCTTCCGGCTCTTTGGGTTGCCAAAACAGGTCTGTCCGCCCAGGACACCAACCTTTCCACCATTTCCAACAACTTGGCGAACGTCTCGACCACGGGTTTCAAACGTGATCGCGCCGAGTTCCAGGACTTGCTCTACCAGGTAAAACGCCAGCCAGGCGCCCAATCGACCCAGGACAGCGAATTGCCGTCGGGCCTGCAAGTGGGTACCGGTGTGCGCATTGTCGGCACCCAGAAAAACTTCAACGCCGGCAGCCTGCAAACCACCGAGCAGCCGCTGGACATGGCCATCGACGGTCGCGGTTTCTTCCAGATCCTGCAGCCGGACGGCACCACGTCCTACACCCGTGACGGTACCTTCCACCTCGACTCCAACGGCCAGATCGTCAACGCCAGCGGTTTCGCCCTGGAACCGGCCATTGTCATCCCGAACGATGCCCAGACCTTCACCGTGGGCCGTGATGGCACCGTGTCCATCACCGTGGCGGGCAACCCGGCCGCCCAGGTCATCGGCAACCTGCAGACCGCCGACTTCATCAACCCGGCCGGCCTGCAAGCGGTGGGCAACAACCTGTTCCTGGAAACCGCTGCCAGTGGCGCGCCGCAAGTCGGCACCCCAGGCTTGAACGGCTTCGGTACCACGCTGCAGAACACCCTGGAAACCTCCAACGTGAGCACGGTCGAGGAGATGGTCAACATGATCACCACCCAGCGCGCCTACGAGATGAACTCCAAGGTGATCTCCACCGCCGACCAGATGCTCTCGTTCGTTACGCAGAATCTGTAACCGCGTCGTCCGTCATTACGTAGACAGGGCGGCCCCAGGGTCGCCTGCAACACCAAGAGGTAGGGTCATGAAACGCTTCGTATCTGTTCTGGCACTGAGTGGGATTACCGCACTCGCGGGCTGTGTTGCGCCAACGCCACGGCCCAATGACCCGTATTACGCTCCGGTGTTGCCGCGTACGCCGTTGCCGGCTGCCGCCAACAATGGCTCGATCTACCAGGCCGGCTTCGAGCAGAACTTGTACAGCGACCGCAAGGCCTTCCGGGTCGGTGACATCATCACCATCACCCTGAACGAGCGGACCCAGGCCAGCAAGAACGCCAACTCGCAGATCGACAAGACCAGCGAGACCAGTGTCGGCCTGACCTCGCTGTTCGGCTCCAGCCTGACCACCAACAACCCGATCGGTGGCGGCGACCTGAGTCTCAACGCCGGCTACGGCTCCGACCGTGCCACCAAGGGCGACAGCCAGTCCGGCCAGAGCAACAGCCTGACCGGCTCGATCACCGTGACCGTCGCCGATGTGTTGCCCAACGGCATCATCGCCGTGCGCGGCGAGAAGTGGCTGACCCTCAACACGGGCGATGAGCTGGTGCGTATCGCCGGCATGGTTCGCGCCGATGATATTTCCACCGACAACACTGTCCCATCGACCCGCGTGGCCGATGCGCGCATCACCTATTCGGGCACTGGTGCCTTTGCCGATGCGAGTCAGCCAGGTTGGTTCGACCGTTTCTTCCTCAGCCCGAAGTTCCCTTTCTAGGTGGCCAAGTTGAATCTCAAGCGGTTGAATCTTAAACAGCTGTTGATCGGTGCCCTGGTGATGTCGGCAGCCTTCACCGCTCAAGCCGAGCGTCTGAAGGACATCGCCAGCATTTCCGGCGTGCGTTCCAACCAGTTGATCGGCTACGGCCTGGTCGTGGGCCTGAACGGCACCGGTGACCAGACCACCCAGACCCCGTTCACCCTGCAGACGTTCAACAACATGCTGTCGCAGTTCGGCATCAAGGTGCCGGCCGGCTCCGGCAACGTGCAGTTGAAGAACGTCGCGGCGGTGTCGATCAGTGCCGATCTGCCGGCATTCGCCAAGCCCGGCCAGCAAGTGGATATCACCGTTTCGTCGATCGGTAACTCCAAGAGCCTGCGTGGCGGCACCTTGTTGCTGACGCCGCTCAAGGGGATCGACGGTAACGTCTACGCCATTGCCCAGGGCAACCTGGTGGTGGGCGGTTTTGACGCCGAGGGTCGCGACGGTTCGAAGATCACCGTCAACGTTCCGTCGGCCGGTCGCATCCCGGGTGGTGCGTCGGTGGAGCGTGCGGTGCCGAGCGGTTTCAACCAGGGCAACAGCCTGACACTGAACCTCAACCGTTCCGATTTCACCACGGCCAAGCGCATCGTCGACAAGATCAACGACATGCTTGGCCCAGGCGTGGCCCAGGCCATCGACGGCGGTTCGATCCGCGTCACCGCGCCACTGGATCCGAGCCAGCGCGTCGACTACCTGTCGATCCTGGAAAACCTCGAAGTCGATCCGGGCCAGGCGGTGGCGAAAGTCATCATCAACTCCCGTACCGGCACCATCGTGATCGGCCAGAACGTCAAGGTTTCCCCGGCCGCCGTGACTCACGGCAGCCTGACCGTGACCATCACCGAAGACCCGATCGTCAGCCAGCCGGGGCCATTGTCCAACGGCCAGACCGCCGTGGTCCCGCGTTCGCGAGTCAATGCCGAACAGGAAGCCAAGCCGATGTTCAAGTTCGGCCCGGGCACGACCCTGGATGAAATCGTCCGGGCGGTGAACCAGGTCGGCGCGGCGCCGGGCGACTTGATGGCCATTCTTGAAGCCTTGAAGCAGGCCGGCGCGTTGCAAGCCGACCTGATCGTGATTTAAGGAAAGCGGTCATGGTGGATATGCGCAAAGGCGCCTTGATCAGCGGGGATTCGGGGTCCTACTCGGACCTGAATCGCCTGAACCAGCTCAAGGTCGGCGACAAGAACAGCGAAGGCAACCTGCGCAAAGTGGCGCAGGAATTCGAGTCGCTGTTCCTCGGCGAAATGCTCAAGTCCATGCGTTCGGCCACCGAGGCCCTGGGCAAGGACAATCCGATGAACACGCCGGAAGCCAAGCAATACCAGGAAATGTACGACCAGCAGTTGGCCGTTTCCATGTCCCGCGAAGGCGGTGGTATCGGCCTGGCCGATGTGCTGTTGCGCCAGATGTCGAAGAACAAGCCATTGGTGTCCGGCGAGGCGGCGACATTGTCGGCTGCCAAGCAACAAGAGGCGCAGGACACCGTCGCCAAGGCACCGGTGCCGACGCCAGTGGCGGCCGGGACCCTGCCTACCGATGGGCCGTTGTCGCGTACCAGTGGCCAGCGTCCGTTGTGGGCCTCGCGGGCCGTGAGCGCGCCGCAAGGGGCCGAGGGCGTCCACCGTAACGACATGGAACTGCTCAACCAGCGGCGCCTGGCCCTGCCACCGAAACTGGCTGACCGCCTGCTCGCCGGGCTGGTGCCTTCGGCTGCGGCCAATGCCGATGCCCCTGCGCAGAACCTGCTGCCGGATCGCGCCATCGCCGCCGTCAAGCCGGCCACCGGCGAACTGGCCAATGGCGACTGGCTGGCCGCGCTCAAGGCGTCCGAGCCCAAAGGCGACATGCAGGTCTATGGTCGCGCCGTGGCCCAGCCACCGTTGGCGCCAGCGCGCAAGGCCTTCCGCGATGCCGATGAATTCGTCAATGCCATGCTGCCAATGGCCAAGGAAGCCGCCGACCGCATCGGTGTCGACCCACGTTACCTGGTGGCCCAGGCCGCCTTGGAAACCGGTTGGGGCAAATCGGTGATGCGCCAGCCCGATGGCAGCAGCAGCCACAACCTGTTCGGCATCAAGGCCAGCAAGAATTGGACGGGCGATTCGGCGCGGGCGATCACTAGCGAATTCCGCAATGGCGAGATGGTCAAGGAGACGGCCGAGTTCCGTTCCTACGCCTCGTACCGCGACAGTTTCCATGACTTGGTCAATCTGCTGCAAAGCAACAGCCGCTATCAAGAAGTGCTGAAGTCGGCCGATAAACCGGAACAGTTTGTACGCGAGTTGCAGAAGGCCGGTTACGCCACCGACCCGAACTACGCCAGCAAGATTTCGAACATAGCCCGGCAGATGACGAGTTACCAAAACTACGCATCGGCTGGTGCCACCACGACTTTATAAGGTCTGAACCATGAGTTTGCTCAATATCGGGATGTCGGGTCTGTCCGCAAGCCAGACCGCACTGGTGACCACGGGTAACAACATCGCCAACGTCGATACCGCCGGGTATTCGCGTCAGCAGACCGTGCAGACCACCAAGGCGTCAAACCAGTACGGCAACGTGTTCATCGGTTCCGGCACGACCCTGGCCGATGTGCGCCGGGTGTATAACTCGTATCTTGAAGCGCAACTGAAGACCACCACCTCGCTCAACAGCGATGCGGCGGCCTACCAGGGGCAGATCACGCCGCTTGACTCGCTGCTGTCGGACAGCGGCACCGGCCTCAACGGCGCGCTGACCAAATTCTTCGCCTCGGTGCAGAACGTCAACGCCAAGCCGGGCGACGATGCGTCCCGCCAGTTGCTGCTCAGCGATGCTCAAGCCCTGAGCAACCGTTTCAATTCGGTTGCCAGCCAGCTGACCGCGCAGAACGAAAACATCAATGGCAACCTGTCGAACATGGTCGACCAGATCAACAGCCTGGCCACCACCGTTGCCCAGTTGAACAAGAAAATCGCCGAAGTCTCCAATTCTGGAGGCGCGCCGAACGATTTGCTCGACGCGCGCAGCGAAACCATTCGCCAACTGTCGACCTTCACCGGCACCCAAGTCGTCGAGAACGGCAGCAGCCTGGACATCTACCTCGGTTCCGGCCAGCCGCTGGTGATGGGCAACATCACCAATAAACTCGAAGCGGTGCCGGACAAGAACGATCCGGGGCGCATCGGCATCCAGCTCAACAGCGGCTCCAGCGTCATGGACCTCACCCAGGTGATGACCGGTGGCGAGATCGGTGGCCTGATGCGCTACCGCAGCACCGTGCTCGACCCGGCCATGAACGAGCTGGGCCGCGTGGCACTGGTTGTCGCCGATCAGATGAACAGCATCCAGGCCTCGGGCATCGACAAGAACGGTGCGTTTGGTTCCAACCTGTTCAGCAGCATCAACAGCGCCGCGCAGATGAGCCAGCGCAGCGTCGCCTCGCTGGGCAATAGCGCAGGCTCCGGCAACTTCAATGTGTCCATCGAAGACACCGGCAAGCTGACCACCAACGACTACAAGATCACCTTCACCAGCGGCACCAACTACACCGTACAGCGCCTGCCTGATAACACCTCCCTGGGCGCGTTCAGCACGACGACCACGCCAGCGCCGGTCGTCGATGGCTTCTCGCTGACCTTCGCCAATGGCACTGCGGCCGCCGGCGATTCGTTCAAGATCACCCCGACCCGCAACGCGGCGGGCAGCATCAAGACCGAGATGACCGACTCCAAGCGGCTGGCGATTGCTGCCCCGCTGGGCGCCGCCATCACGCCGGGCGGCAGTGGCACGCTGACCATTCCGGCCAGCGGCCAGCCGACCATGACGACGAAGCTGGACATCTACGACGAGGCCACCACCAGCATCATCCAGAACGGCATCAAGAATTCCATGCCGGTCAAGGTGGTGTTCGGCGCGACCTCGGCCGATGGCACGAGCCAGGCTTATCAGTTGCTCGATGCCAAGGGCGGATTTATCAGTGGCGGCACGATCAAACCCGGTCAGAGCAACACCCTGAGCCTGAGTGTTCCGCTCAAGGATGCCAGCGGCAACCCGATCATGGATTCGTCCGTACCGCCGGTGCAACGTACTGTCGCGTTCGACATGTCCATCGCCGGCGCGCCATCTAATGGGGCAGGCATCGACATAAGCCTCAGCCAGCCTGGCACCCTGGACAACCGTAACGGTAACGCGCTCGCGGGCTTGCAGACCGCCAAGACCGTCGACACCGGTGCCGCCAGCAAAGGCATTTCCCTGAACGATGCCTACGGCAAACTGGTTGAAGGCGTCGGCGCCAAGGCTGCCCAGGGCAAGCTCGACAGCGCCGCCACCGGTGCAATCCTGGACAATGCCAAGAACGCCCGCGATTCGTTGTCCGGCGTGGACCTGGATGAAGAAACCGGCAACCTGGTCAAGTTCCAGCAGTACTACACCGCGTCTTCGCAGATCATCAAGGCTGCGCAGGAAATCTTCAGCACATTGATCAACAGTCTTTAAGGAGCCGTAGCCCATGCGCATTTCTACTTCTCAGTTTTACGAAAGCACGGCTGCGAACTACCAGAAAAACTTCGCCAACGTGGTCAAGACCAGCGAAGAGGCCAGCAGCCTGGTGCGCGTGAACACCGCCGCCGACGACCCGGTGGGGGCTTCGCGTCTGCTGCAACTGGGTACACAGGCTTCGATGCTGGCCCAGTACGAAACCAACGCCAACACCATCAAGGCCACCTTGGGCACCACCGAAGCGGTGATGACCAGCATCGGCAACGTGTTGCAGCGCGCCAAGGAATTGGCCGTCGGTGCGGGTAACGCCGGTTACACTGATGCCGATCGCCAGGCCAACGCTTCGGAGCTGGCGCAGATCGAAGAACAATTGCTGAGCCTGATGAACAGCAAGGACGAAAACGGCAAGTACATCTTTGCCGGTTCCAAGGGTGACACCATCCCGTTTACCCGCAACACCGATGGCAGCTACAGCTACAACGGCGACCAGGTGACGCTCGACCTGCCGATCGGCGACACCATGTCGATGGCCACCAACAGCACTGGCTGGGAAGTGTTCCAGCAGGCCGTCAATACCAGCCGCAGCCAGGTCACCCGCACCGCGCCGCCGGTGGATGACGGACGCGTGGTCTTGTCCGACGGCCAGGTGTCGTCCAGTGTCAGCTACAACAGCAAGTTCCGCAGCGGAGAGCCGTACACCGTTGAGTTCACCAGCGGCACGCAACTGAAAATTACCGACGCGCTCGGCAATGACGTGACCGCCGAAGCCAGCCAGGGTGGCGCGTTCGACCCTAACAGCAAGAGTGGGCAGGCGGTCCAGTTCCGTGGTGTGGAACTGACCCTGAACATCAATCTGCAAGCGGGTGACGTCCCGGGCACCGTGTTGCCAGGCCATACTTTCACCCTGGCTGCCAAGCCGGACACCTTTGTTCCGATGCGCAGTCCCGGCAACCCGACCGCAGTGCAGATCACCGGCAGCGAGATCACCGATCCGGTGGCGTACCACGCCAGTTTCCCTACCGGGGCGGCCGTGTTGAAGTTCACCAGCGCCACCGATTTCGATCTCTACGCAGCACCGCTGACGGCTAACAGCCAACCCGTGTCCAGTGGCACCCTGGCTGGCAACGTCGCAACAGCGTCGGGCGTTAGCTTTACCCTGAACGGTACGCCAGCCGCAGACGATCAGTTCAGCATCGCGGTCAACACCCACGAAACCCAGAACGTCCTGGACACCGTGAATCAGTTGAAGACCGCGTTGAGCACGCCGACTAACAACGATCCTATTGCGCTGCAGAAGCTGCAGGCTTCGCTGGCGTCCGGTATCGGCAACCTGGCGAGCGGCACCGATCAATTGTCCAGCGCCCTGAGTTCGGTGGGTGGTCGTGGTGCTGCTCTGGATACCCAGAGCGATACCAACCAGAGCTTGATCCTGGCCAACAACCAGACCCAATCGTCGATCCGCGATTCCGATGCGGCCGAGGTGATGACCCGCCTGACGTTGCAACAGACCATGCTGCAAGCCTCGCAACTGGCGTTCAGCAAGATCGCCCAGTTGGGTCTGTTCAACAAGATCTGAGCCGGTATCGACCGAGCCGCCAACCGTCTTTTTTTAAGCGGTTTCGGGGCTCCGACCTGAAAAGGCCGGAGCCCGCCGCTCGAGAGTTTTAACCGTGAAGTCACTTCCCCTCGTCAGCATCGTCATTCCTGCCTATAACCCTCGGTTTTTCGACCAGGCACTGCTCAGTGCCCTGGCCCAGACCTACGAAAACGTTGAAATCATCGTCTGCGACGATTCGCCTGGCGATGAAATCCGCGACATAGTCGCGTCTTTCAAAGAACCGGCCCATCCGGTCCGCTATCTGAAAAACCGTCAACGACTAGGGCTGCAGGGCAACCTGTTGCGCTGTGTCGAAGAGGCGCAGGGCGAGTTCATCAAGGTGCTGTGCGACGACGACCGTCTGTTCGCACAGAGCATTGCGATGCAGGCCCAGGCGTTGATGGACCATGCTGACGTGAGTGTGGTGTTCTCGCTGCGACTGCTGTGTGACGCAGGCAACTTCATCTTGCCGCCCCGCATGGACAACTGCCGCTTTTCGCCGAATGACGCCCTGCTCAAGGGCGACGACATGCTGGCGATTTTCGAGAGCACGCCGACCAACTTTATTGGCAATTTCAGCTCAACCCTGATGCGTCGGGCCGATGTGCTGGAATTGTTGCCTGCTCTGATACAGGAGGGTGCCGGTTTTGTTGCGCTGCTCGATTTTGCTTTGTTTGTCTGCTTGATGCGGCGCGGCAATCTGATTGCCTTGAATACCCTTTCAAGTATCGAGCGCTTTTACCCGGAGCGTTTGAGCAAGACCCCCGAAATGCTCAAGGCGGCAAAGATAGAGTGGGACTGGCTGGCCCAGATGCTGGTTGTGCGCAGCGGTGAAGCGGCTCCGGCCTCGGGCTGGGTGCGCTGCATTGACCTGGACAAGATCACCGATGAACCTCATGCCTGGCAGGAGCTCTGCGTAACCCGCTTGTTGGGCAACCGCAATACCGTCGTGAATGGTCGAGTGGGCGCGCAAAGTGAAAGTTATGCGGACTTCTATCGCGAATGGCTGGCAATCCGTCGGTTCAGTGAAGTGGAGCGACGCGTCATGTCCGCGCGCATCGATAGTTGGCCGTTTCGGCCGAATATCGTGCCTTTGGTCATCGATGCTCTGGGTGATTCGACGTCGCTTGCGGTGACGTTACGTAGCATCAAGGACCAGTTGTACCCAGCCCAGGCCGTAGTGGTGCTTTCCGATGCTCACTGCGAAGTGGAAGAACGAGTGCTGCAGCTGCCTTATCAAGCCGATTGGCCAAGTCAGTTGAATGCCATCGTTCCGCAGTTGGAAGGTGCACACTGGTTCTACGTGTTGCGAGCGGGCGACGTGCTGCGCGATTCGGCGTTGCTGATCCTCGCCGAGCGTGTCGCCGGAAGGCCGGGCATCCTTTGCGTCTACAGTGATGAAGGCACGGTGGTGGACGGCGAGTCCTTCGAGCCAGTGTTCAAGCCGGATTTCAACCTGGACCTGATGCGCGCCTACCCCTATGTCGGTCGGACCCTGGCTTTCGACCGTGAACGATTCATGGCCCTTGGTGGCTTTGAACCGAAACACGGTGAACTGGCCCCCCACGATCTGCTCTGGCGCCTGGTGGAAGAGGCCGGCCCCCAGACCATCGAGCATATCGCGGAAATCCAGGTCGAGTCGGACCAGAGTTTCGCCCAATGGTTATCGCTGCCCGAGGTCATCGAGGGCAATGCCCGGTTGGTGGGCGCGCACCTGGATCGTATCGGCATCGATCATGAGATTTCCCCGGACACGTTGCCGTTGATCAACCGCATCAACTACCGACACGGCGACCGTCCACTGGTATCGATCATCCTGCGCACCGGTGATTCGCTCGCAGCCTTGCAGCGTTGTGCCGAGAGCCTGATCGAGCGCACGGCCTATCCTCATTATGAAATCCTGATCGTGGACAGCGGTGTTCGAGACCCGGCCATGCTCGATTGGTTGGAGAACATGTCGCAGTTGGGCGCGAGCATGTTGCGGGTATTGCGATACGCCGGCGAGGACAACGACGCGGCGGTGCGCAATTTTGCTGCAGCTCAGGCCCGGGGCGACTATTTGATATTGCTCAGCCCGCACACGGTCATTTGCGAAAATGACTGGCTGGACGAACTGGTCAATCATGCCCAGCGCCCTGAGGTTGCGGTGGTTGGTGCGAGAATACTCAGTCCTCAAGGCACGATTATCGGCGGCGGGCAGATTCTTGGGTTGGCCGGCCCAGTGGGGACGCCTTTCTACGGCGAAGCGGCGGTTTCTCGCGGCTATATGCAGCGTTTGCATACGACCCAGAACTGGAGTTCGGTAAGCAGCGATTGTCTGATGGTGCGCAAGCAGGTCTTCGACGAGCTCGGCTGCCTGGACGATGCGTCCTTTACCTTCGGCCTCAGCGATGTCGATCTGTGCCTGCGCGCAGAAAAAATTGGCTATCTGGTGGTCTGGACGCCTTACGCCACGGTCATGAAAGTCGACCTGCCGTCGACCGCTGCACAGCCTGAAGAAACCGCGTTGGTTGAGCGCGAGCGCGAAGTCTTTTACCGCAAATGGCTGCCGCAGATTGCTCGCGATCCGGCCTACAATCCTGCGCTAAGCCTGGGTGCGTCCAGCTTCAGCCTGGAACCGTCGCTGCGCAACAACTGGAATCCGTTCTGCACTCGCGCGCTGCCATTGATACTTGGCTTGCCGGTCAACGCCTCCGCCGTCGGTCATTACCGTGTTATGGCGCCGTTGGCCGAGTTGGAAGCCGCCGGACGGGTAATCTCCCGGGTCGCCTACGAGTCACCTTCCACTGTTGAGATCGAGCGTCTGTCGCCGGATACGATCGTATTGCAGGGGCGCTACAGCGAAGGGTCTGCCGGCGATATTCTTAGAATGAAGAAGTATTCCGGCGCCTTGCGGATCTTTGAGCTCGACGATTACGTCGTCAAAGCACCGAAGAAAAACACGCATGCGCGCAACAAGCCGGCCAATATCGAGCAGATGCTGCGCGAAGGCATCGGGTTATGCGATCGCGTGGTGGTGACGACGCCTTCGCTCGCTGACGCCTTGTCGAGTATGCACAATGAAATCCGCATCGTGCCTAATATGTTGCCGCCGGAACCGTGGGCAAAGTTGACCAGCCAGCGCGGTACGTCCTCCAAGCCTCGGGTGGGTTGGGGCGGGGGGACGAGCCACAGTGGCGATCTGGAGATCATTGCGGACGTAGTTCGCGAACTGGCCAATGAAGTGGAGTGGGTGTTCTTCGGAATGTGTCCGGAAGCATTGCGGCCTTATATCCATGAGTTCCATGGCTCAGTACCTTTGAATCACTATCCGTTCAAACTGGCCCGCCTGAACCTCGATCTCGCGCTGGCTCCCTTGGAGTTCCACATTTTCAACGACTGCAAGAGCAACCTGCGCCTTTTGGAATATGGTGCCTGTGGCTACCCGGTCATCTGCACCGACACCAAGGCCTACGACGGTTTCCTGCCCTGCACCAAAGTGCGTAGCAACAGCACCGAGGAATGGATCGCAGCCATCCGCATGCACCTGGCCGATCCGGACGCCAGCTACCGCATGGGCGACGAACTGCGTGAAGCGGTATTGCGCGACTACATGCTCAGCGGCAAGAACCTGCAGCATTGGTTGTGGGGGTGGTTGCCGGATTGACTCCGAGGAAATAGGCGACTTCGGTCGCCTTTTTATCATCTGAATCTCCAGCTTATAGGCTGATACTGGCAAACGGTTTTTGATCACAAGTGGCGCTCTACTGTTGCTTGGACGTTACCCGCTTTCACAACGGAGCAAGGAAGAAGCAAATGGCAGTGATTAATGGAACAAGCGGCGTAGATACGCTGGCCGGAACCAGCGGTGATGATGAAATCTATGGTTTAGGCTCGAATGATGTCCTTCTGGGCAGCGCCGGGGCGGACAAATTGGATGGGGGGACGGGGGTCGATACCGTGGATTACTCCGCGTCGACGGCTGGCATCGACATTGATATTCGCAACGGTGTCGGCCGGGCCGGTGTCGGTGGGGATGCTGAAGGCGATACGCTGGTCGCTGTCGAAAAAGTCATCGGTACAGCGCTCGATGACATTTTCACAAGTACGATTGGCAACCTTACTCTTGAAGGTGGCGCGGGTAACGATGTTTATAACGTCGCCACCAGCGGCGTAAAAATAGTTGAACAGGATAATGGTGGCATCGACGAGCTGCGTACCAGCTGGAAGTTGATGACCATGGATCCTTTCATTGAGAGAATGACCTACACCGGCAGTGTCGATTTCACCGGTTACGGTAACGCCAGCGACAACATCATCATCGGCGGCGTGGGCAACGACGTGTTGTTCGGAGGTGACGGCGCCGACCAGTTCTTCGGCGGCGCGGGGCTGGATGTGGCTGGCTATACCGACAGCAAGGTCGCGGTGAACATTAACCTCAAGACCGGTGTTCACTCCGGCATCGCAGCGGGCGATACGTTCACTGACATTGAAGTGATTCGGGGTACAGGCGCTGCCGACACTTTTGTCGCGGATGGCCGGGCGATCGGTTTCGATGGCGGCGCGGGCATCGACATGGTGGATTACTCGACATCGGCCGAGGCAATCAATGTCGATATTCGCATCTATAAAGGCCTGCCTGGAATTGGCGGTGACGCCGAGGGCGATACGCTGGAAGGGATCGAAAAAGTCATCGGTACCGCATTCAATGACACGTTCACCAGTGCCTGGGGTGCCGTGACCATGGAAGGTGGTGCTGGAGACGATCTGTATACCGTCAACACCAGCGGGAATAAGACGATTGAGCTGGCCGATGGTGGTTATGACGAGGTGCGCACTAATCAAGCGACCTTTACTCTGAACCCATTCATCGAGAAGCTGACCTATACCGGCACGGCTGCCTTCACCGCTTACGGCAACGCCAGCGACAACATCATCACCGGCGGCGTGGGCAACGATGTGCTGTTCGGTGGTGACGGCGCCGACCAGTTCTTTGGTGGCGCGGGGCTGGATGTGGCTGGTTATACCGACAGCAAGGTGGCGGTGAATATTAACCTTAAGACTGGTGTTCACTCCGGCATCGCCACTGGAGATACCTTTACCGACATCGAAGTGATCCGTGGTTCGAATTTGAATGACACCTTCGTGGCGGATGGCCGGTCGATCGGTTTTGACGGCGGCGCGGGTGTCGACACGGTGGATTACTCGACGTCGGCCGAGGCAATCAATGTCGATATTCGCATCTATAAAGGCCTGCCTGGAATTGGCGGTGACGCCGAGGGCGATACGCTGGAAGGGATCGAAAAAGTCATCGGTACCGCATTCAATGACACGTTCACCAGTGCCTGGGGTGCCGTGACCATGGAAGGTGGTGCTGGAGACGATCTGTATACCGTCAACACCAGCGGGAATAAGACGATTGAGCTGGCTGATGGCGGTTATGACGAAGTGCGCACCAATCAGGCGAGCTTCACGCTGAACCCGTTCATCGAGAAGCTGACCTATACCGGCACGGCTGCCTTCACCGCTTACGGCAACGCCAGCGACAACATCATCATCGGCGGCGTGGGCAACGACGTGTTGTTCGGAGGTGACGGCGCCGACCAATTCCTCGGCGGCGCGGGGCTGGATGTGGCCGGGTATACCGACAGCAAGGTGGCGGTGAACATCAACCTCAAGACCGGGGTTCACTCTGGCATCGCGGCTGGAGATACCTTTACCGACATTGAAGTAATTCGGGGTTCAAGTTTCGACGATACGTTTATTGCCGATGGTCGAGCGATCGGTTTCGACGGCGGCTTGGGCGTTGATACGGTGGATTACTCGACGTCGGCCGAGGCGATCAATGTTGATATTCGCGTCTACAAAGGCCTACCTGGAACTGGCGGCGATGCCCAGGGTGACACGTTGGAAGGCATCGAAAAGGTCATAGGCACCGTATTCAATGACACATTCGCCAGTGCCTGGGGAGCCGTGACGATGGAGGGGGGGCTCGGTGACGATGTCTACATCGTCAATACCAGCGGCAACAAGACGGTCGAGTTGGCGGATGGCGGCTTTGACGAAGTATTTACTAATCAGGCCATCTTCACCATGGACCTGTTCATTGAGAAGATGACCCACACTGGCGCGACGGCATTCACAGGTTATGGCAACACCGGCGATAACATCATCATAGGCGGTACAGGCAACGACGTACTGTTCGGCGCCGCTGGCGCGGATCAACTCATTGGTGGGGCCGGCGTGGATGTCGCCAGCTATGGCGATAGCCGGGTAGCGGTTACCCTTAATATGACGACAGGCGTCCATTCCGGTATTGCAGCAGGCGATACCTATCAAGAGATTGAAACGCTGCGCGGGTCGGGTTTTAACGACACCTTCATCGGCGGTTCGCAAGCGATGGGGGCGGATGGCGCGCTAGGAATGGATCTGGCCAGCTATGAACAGTCCTCCAGCGCGGTGACCATCGATCTGATAACCAATGTGAACGCTGGTGATGCGGCAGGCGATACGTTCACCGCAATCGAGATCTATCAGGGGTCCAGCTTCGATGACACCCTGTTGGGCTCCGCTAAAGCCGACATTTTTATTGGGGGCGCGGGCGCCGACGTCATTGATGGTCGCGATGGTGTGGACCAGGCCTGGTATATCAACAGTTCTGCCGCAGTAGAGATCAATCTCCAGACGGGTATTCACCAGGGAGGCGACGCCCAAGGCGATGTGCTGACTAACGTCGAGCGGATCATGGGCAGCCAGTTCAACGATTCAATGACAGGAGACAGCCTCGCTAACTGGCTGGAGGGCGGGTTGGGCGATGACACCATTTATGGAGGCGATGGTGCCGACTACATTTATGGTGGTTTGTACACGGCCACAGGGCCGATGCTTCCAGGAAGCTCTACCAACGTTGCTCAGGCCGATCAGCTCTATGGTGGCCTCGGCAATGATGCGATCACCACGGCCAACCTGGATACCGGAACAATGGCTTATGGAGAGGCAGGCAACGACGGTATTGCGGTTTTCAGCGGCACTGCTGACGGTGGGGCCGGCAACGATATTCTATTGGGCAGAGGGGATGGTTTCCGCTTGTTGGGCGGGACGGGCGATGACACTTTGACTGTCGCCGAAGGTGGTCAGGGGTTCCTAAATGGAGGTCAGGATGATGATACCTACGTCGTAGATGCCTACGGTCAAGTCACGATTAAGGATGACGGTACAGGAGGATTGGACCGGGTGTTGCTCAACAGCATGGAGTCAATGGACACCATAACGACCGTGCGATACGGCAATGACGCCTATATCTTCAATACTTCCAGCTACCATTCAGGCCAGCCTCTTTCGGAGATGGGTGTGAAACTGCAAGATTGGTATGCAGGCTCAAACACCATCGAGCAATTCCAAACGTCCAATGGAGATGTTTTTACGATCCCAGCATGACACCTGCGCTGCCCCTTGGCCCCGGGGGCAGCGATAGGGCTACAAACGCCTTTGGGTCTCGATCCAGAGGCGTTTTTATGTGTACCGGGATCTTGCTAATACGAGCCCCTGCCACAAGTGGAATCTCTGGTGTAGAACTTGCAGCTCAGCGCAAATCGCGCAATCAGCGTCAAGTTTCCATACGAATTCTGTCACTAGGTCAATATCGACTGGCGACATGGACGCCATGAACACCAAGGGACGGATAACAGTTGAAAAACCATAATGCTTTCAGTGCACCTGTCGTCGCACCTTCATTGAAATCGGTATTGCGTAGAGGTCTGCTCGGCGCTGCGCTGTTTTCCGGAGTGATCAATATTTTGGCGCTTGTCGGCCCGGTGTTCATGTTGGAAGTTTACGACCGGGTTATCCCTAGCCAGAGCGTCCCGACCCTGGTTGCCCTGGGGCTGCTGGCACTTGGGGTTTATGCACTTTCAGGCCTGTTGGATATCATTCGCTCCCGGGTCATGGTGCGAATTGCCTCCTCGCTGGATCTGGCGCTGTCCTCTAAGGTTTTCACCGTCATCGCCGGTGCGTCGTTGAGAACTCCCATTACGGGCGATGCCTTGAAACCTGCCCAGGAGTTGGATCAGATTCGCGGTTTTATTGGCGGACCGGGCCTGGTGGCTTTTTTCGATTTACCCTGGATGCCGGTCTACCTCGCAGTCTGCTTTTATATTCATCCGCTGTTTGGTCTTTTGACCGTCGGCTTGATGATGATCCTAATTGGCCTGACCCTGATCACTGACCGGCGGACCCGCAAATTAATGCAGGCGTCGGCCGATGCGTTGAACACGCGCAATCACATGGGACAGCAAGCACATCAGAATGCCGAAGCGCTGATGGCCATGGGCATGCTGGCCAACACATCGGCGATCTGGCAGAAAAATCACGGCGCCTTCATCACTTTGCAGCGGCATTCGATCGACATCGGTGGTTTTTTCGGTGGCATCTCCAAGACCTTGCGCCAGGTTGTTCAGTCGGCCGCCCTGGCCCTGGGGGCGTGGCTGGTGATCAAAGGCGACCTGAGCGGCGGCACAATGATCGCGGCGTCGATTATTGTGGCACGGACCCTGGCACCGGCTGAGCAAGTCATTGCCACGTGGCGTAGCCTGCTGGGTGCCCAGATCGCCTGGAAGAAGCTCCTCGAAGTGTTCGCTCTGTTCCCTGATTCCCAGAGCAAGACCGAGTTGCCGCCTGCCCATCGCAATTTGCAGGTAGAAAACGTTTTCGCCGCACCGCCCGGCACCCAGCGCCTGACTTTGCAGAATATCAACTTCATGGTCGCCGCAGGCACTGCCGTGGGTGTGGTAGGGCCGAGCGCATCGGGTAAGTCGTCATTGGCTCGCGTGCTGGTCAATGCCTGGACACCGGCTCGCGGGCATGTCCGGCTCGACGGTGCGCCGCTGGATCAACTGTCCGAGCAGGCTCGAGGCAAATCGATCGGTTATCTGCCGCAAAGCGTTGGATTGTTCACCGGGACCGTCGCCCAGAACATCGCCCGGTTGGATCCTTCAGCACCGGACAGCGCGATTGTCAGCGCCGCGCAATTGGCAGGTGTTCATGAGTTGATTCTGCAATTGCCCCAAGGCTATGAAACCCATGTGGGTGAGGGCGGGGCCAACCTCTCGGCCGGCCAGCGGCAGCGGGTCGCATTGGCCAGGGCAATGTTCGGTGAGCCGTTCCTAGTCGTGTTAGACGAGCCGAATTCAAATCTCGATGCCGAAGGCGAACAGGCGCTGGCCAAGGCCATCCTGACGCTCAAGAGCCGTGGTGCAATCGTGGTGGTGATTGCCCATCGCACCAATATCCTGTCAGTAATCGATCAGATACTGATCATCGAGAATGGTATGCAAGCCGCTTACGGCCCGAGGGATGTCGTTCTCAAACGAACTCCCACAGCGCCCCCTCGGCCCTCCACCAATGTTGTGGAACTGGGAGTATCGAACTGATGCATACCGACCAAGAAGACAACCTGACCGATTCTTTGTCCCGCCATTTACGTTGGGGGGCGATCTCGTTACTGGTGCTGCTCGGCGGAGGGCTGACCTGGGCGGTGTTCACCAATCTGTCAGGCGCCGTCATCGCCACGGGTGTGTTAGCGGTGGAGGGCAGCGTCAAGACCGTCCAGCATCCTACCGGTGGCGTCGTCGCCGAACTGCTGGTCAAGGAAGGACAGGCCGTCGCCGCCGGGGACGTCCTTTTGCGCCTTGATGCCACCTTGCCCGCCGCCAGCCAGGCTATCGTCAGTAAATCGCTGAACCAGGCTTGGGCTCGTCTGGCTCGCCTGGAGGCCGAGCGGGACAATCATAGCGAAGTAGCGATACCCAACGAGCTGTTGACTCGCATGAGTCTGGAAGAGGCCAGGTCAGTCATGGCTATCGAGCAGCAATTGTTTTTTGACCGACGAGCTTCTCGTGAGGGCCAGAAAAAACAGCTACGCGAGCGTGTCCAGCAGCTCAACGAAACCATTGCAGGCCATGATATCCAGCAGAAAACAAAGCTGGAGGAAATCGAGCTGATCGACTCGGAATACCAGGCGGTCAAGAAGCTGTTCGACAAGGGCATGATGACCCTGGATCGGGTCAATGCCTTGGCCCGGGGGATAGCCCGGCTGCGCGGAGAGCGCGGTCAGTTGATGGCATCCATCGCCGAGGCGCGGGGCAAGATCGCCGAAACCGAGTTGCAACGACTCCAGGTTGACCAGACTTTCCGCACCGAGGTTTCCCAGGAATTGCGCGACCTGCTGGCTCGCCAGGGTGAACTGATCGAGCGGGAAATCACTGCCAGCGACCAGCTCAAACGCATCGACATCACCTCGCCTATTGCCGGGCGCGTGCAGCAATTGGCGGTGCACACGGTCGGTGGTGTCATTTCGCCGGCGGAAGGGCTGATGCAGATCGTACCCGCCGATGATGAACTGCTGGTGGAGGCGAAGATCAGTGCCCAGGACATAGACCAACTTACGGTTGGGCAACCCGCGACCTTGCGTTTGAGCGCGTTCAACCGCAGCACCACCCCCGAACTGACCGGAACCGTGGTGCGGCTGTCAGCGGATCTTGTTCAGGATGAGCGCTCTGGGGTGGGTTTCTATCGGGCGGGCATCAAAATTCCTCGCAGTGAGGTGGCAAAGTTGCAAGGGCTTGCCTTGGTGCCGGGGATGCCCGTGGAGTCGATGATCCAGACCGGCTCCAGGAACGTCATGTCTTATTTGCTCAAGCCTCTCAGCGACCATGCCCAACGTGCATTCAGAGAGGGCTAAGTCTTCCTGCTGAGTGGTAATACGCGCCGGAGCCTGAAGCGGCAGCATTTGCTGGCGCGTTTCCTGCAAGCCCCCCTCATATCGCCATAAAACGAGCGCTCGCGGCCTATCGCAGCGCTCGGATCGGCATCGAAGGTGTAATCCCCGCGCCCGCAAAGCGAAACAACGCTTGGCCGAGCCCGGTGATGAACGAGAGGGGAGACGATGAAGGCAGTTATCTTGGCGGGTGGTCTCGGCACGCGGATCAGCGAGGAGTCGCACCTCAAGCCCAAGCCGATGATCGAGATCGGTGGCAAGCCAATTCTTTGGCACATCATGAAGCAGTATTCCGCCCATGGAATCCACGACTTCGTGATCTGCCTGGGCTACAAGGGCTACGCCATCAAGGACTTTTTCGCCAACTACTTCCTGCACACCTCCGATGTCACCTTCGACATGTGCAACAACCGCATGGACGTTCACCAGAACTACAGCGAGCCGTGGCGCGTGACGCTGATCGACACGGGTGAGGACACCATGACTGGTGGACGTCTGCGTCGGGCAGCTCGTTACCTGGAAAATGAGGAGGCGTTCTGCTTCACCTATGGCGACGGCGTGTCGGATTTGAACATCGGTGCCTTGGTGGACTTTCATCTGGCACACGGCAAGCTCGCTACGGTGACGGCTGTCCAGCCACCAGGTCGCTACGGTGCGCTGGATCGGGAAAACGACCGAGTGTTGGGTTTTACTGAAAAACCACGGGGGGATGGCGGCTGGATCAACGGCGGCTTCTTCGTGCTCTCGCCTAAAGTGCTACCGCTGATTGAAAGCGATGCCACTTCCTGGGAATCCGGTCCGCTGGATGGCCTCGCGGCACGGGGCGAGTTGATGGCGTTCCAGCATGATGGGTTCTGGCAACCAATGGACACCCTGCGGGACAAAAACCACCTCGAAGCCCTGTGGCAAAGCGGCGAGGCCCCATGGAAGCAATGGTCGTGAATTCGGAGTTCTGGCGTGGCAAGCGCGTACTGGTCACCGGCCATACCGGTTTCAAGGGCAGTTGGCTGACGCTGTGGCTGCAAAGCCTGGGGGCCAAGGTCAGTGGCTTTTCCCTTGACCCGGCCACCCAGCCAAACCTGTTCGAGCTGGCCCGCGTGGACGAGGGCATCGATGACCGGCGCGGTGATTTGCGCGACCTCGGCGCCTTGCTGGAATTGCTGGCGGACGTGCAGCCGGAGATCGTCCTGCATCTGGCGGCGCAGCCGTTGGTGCGCGAAGGTTATCGCGACCCGTTGGGCACGTATTCCAGCAACGTCATGGGCACGCTCAACCTGCTGGAAGCGGTTCGCCAAGTGGGTGGGGTCAAGGCGTGTGTACTGGTTACCACCGATAAGGTCTACGCCAATCAGGAATGGTTATGGCCCTACCGCGAAAACGAGCCTTTGGGCGGTCATGATCCCTATAGCAGCAGCAAGGCCTGCTGCGAATTGCTGGCGCAGTCTTATGCCGCCTCATTCTTCTCGCTTGAGCGCTATGCCGAGCATGGTTTGGCCCTGGCCACGGCGCGGGCCGGCAACGTGCTGGGGGGCGGAGATTTCGCTCCCGAGCGCCTGATTCCCGACGTGCTTAAAGCGTGGTCGGCAGACGAGCCGGTGACGCTGCGTTATCCACAGGCCGTTCGTCCGTGGCAGCACGCCTTGGAACCCTTGACTGGTTACCTGTTATTGGCTGAATGCCTGTATCAGCAGGGACCGGAGTTCGCCGGTGCCTGGAATTTCGGTCCAAGTGAAGCCGACATGTGCAGCGTCGGTGAAGTCGTCCAATTGTTGGCCGAGCGCTGGCCGCAAGCGCCGGGCCTGCGCATCGAGCCGAGCGATTTGCATGAGGCCGGCCTGTTGCGCCTGGACAGCAGCCGCGCCCGGCAGTTGCTTGGCTGGCAGCCGCGCTGGTCGTTGCAGCAATGCCTGGCCCAGACCCTGGATTGGCACTTGGCGTGGCAGAACGGTGACGACATGCGTCAAGTCACCCTCGGCCAACTGAACCTGTATCGAGGCGCGTTGTGAGCGAGTTTTCCTTGAAGGCATTGCCGCTGGCCGATCTGTTCAACGTCCAGCACAAACGCTTCGAAGACCAGCGTGGGCATTTTGCCCGGCTGTTCTGCGAAGGCAGCCTGAGCGCATTTGGCCAGCCGTTCCATATCCGCCAGATCAACCATTCCTGCACCCGTGAGCGCGGTAGTGTTCGCGGGTTGCATTATCAGAACGCGGCGCAGCCGGAAGCCAAGCTGATCACGTGCCTGCGCGGCGAAGTCTGGGATGTGGCGGTGGATTTGCGCCCCGATTCCGAGACTTTCCTGCATTGGCATGCCGAGCACCTGAAGGCCGGTGATGGCCGCAGCCTGTTGATCCCGGCGGGGTTCGCCCATGGGTTCCAGACCCTCACCGACGACGCGGAGCTGCTTTACTTGCACAGTGCCGACTACGCTCCCGAGCACGAGGGTGGCCTGTCGGTGAATGATCCGCGGCTGGCAATTGCCTGGCCGCTGCCTGTCAATAATCTGTCGAGTCGGGACAGCAACCATCCCTTGCTCGACGAGCGTTTCGCTGGAGTGCGTCTATGAACTGCCGAGGTTGCGGGACTGCCCTGGCTTTGCCGTTGATCGATCTCGGTACTTCGCCGCCATCCAACGCTTATGTGCGGGCCGACCAATTGGATCAGGCCGAGCAGTGGGTGCCGCTCAAGGTCGCGGTATGCCAGCAATGCTGGTTGGTGCAGACCGAGGATTACACCCGCGCGGACACATTGTTCGACGCCGAGTATGCCTATTTCAGTTCTTTTTCCAGCACCTGGCTGGCCCACGCCGAGCGCTATGTTGCCGAGATGGCCGAGCGTTTCGACCTGAGTGCCGGCAGTCGCGTGGTGGAAATTGCCGCCAACGATGGCTACCTGTTGCAGTACGTGGCCAAGCGCGGTATTCCGTGCCTGGGCGTCGAGCCGACGCGCAGCACCGCCGAGGCGGCTCGTGCCAAAGGCCTGGAGATCCGCGAGTTGTTCTTTGGCCGCGAAACGGCCACGCAGTTGAACAGCGAAGGCTGGGCAGCGGATTTGATGGCGGCCAACAACGTATTGGCCCACGTGCCGGACATCAATGATTTCCTCGCCGGCTTTGCCACTCTGCTCAAGCCAACCGGCGTCGCCACGTTCGAGTTTCCGCAACTGCTGACATTGATGGCCGGGCAGCAGTTCGACACGCTGTACCACGAACATTTTTCCTACTTGTCGCTGACGTCCGTGCAGACCCTGTGCGAGCGCAATGGGCTTGAAGTATTCGATGTCGGCCAACTGTCGACCCACGGCGGCTCGTTGCGAGTCTTCGTCCAGCGGGTCGATGGAATCCGGCGTCCGGTCCAATCTTCAGTGCAGCAACAATTGCAGGCCGAACGGGAGGCAGGCGTGAAAACCGCCGCCTACTACGCCACCCTGGCGCCAGCCGCCGAAGCGATCAAGCATGGCTTGTTGCGTTTCCTGTTGCAGGCCAAGGCCGATGGCAAGCGTGTGGTCGGTTATGGCGCGGCCGCCAAGGGCAACACCTTGCTCAACTACGCCGGGGTCAAGCCTGACTTGCTGGCGTGGGTGGCGGATGCCAATCCGCACAAGCAGGGTAAATATTTGCCGGGCAGTCGGATTCCGATCGTGTCGCCTGAGCGTATCGCGGCGGAGAAACCCGATTACGTCTTGGTATTGCCTTGGAACCTGCTGGCGGAAATCACTGGCCAGTTTGCCTCGATTAATAGCTGGGGCGCGCGGTTCGTAGTCGCTGTTCCGGAGTTGAGCATTCAATGAGCAGAATTCATTACACCAAGCCGAGCGTCGGCGAACTGGAAGCGCGGTATGCGCTGGATGCGGTCAAAAATGGTTGGGGGGATCGTTGTTACGAATACCTGACTCGTTTCGAGCATGGCTTTGCCGAGCACCTCGGAGTGCCCTATGCCATCGCTACCTCAAGCTGCACCGGGGCATTGCATATGGGCATGGCCGCGCTGGGCATTGGCTCCGGCGATGAGGTGATTCTCGCCAATACCAATTGGATCGCATCTGCAGCGCCGATAACCTACTTGAACGCCATACCGGTGTTCGTTGATGTCCTGTCCGATAGCTGGTGCCTGGATCCCGAGCAGGTCAGGCGCGCCATTACGCCAAGAACCAAGGCGATTCTGGCTGTTCACTTGTACGGGAATTTGTGTGACATGGACGCCTTACTGGCCATAGGCCGGGAGCATGGCATCCCCGTCATTGAAGACGCTGCTGAAGCCATTGGTTCGCAATGGCGTGGCAAGGCGGCGGGCTCCCTGGGCGCGTTTGGAGCGTTTTCGTTTCATGGTACGAAGACCATGACGACCGGCGAGGGCGGGATTTTCGTCACGTCGGACAAAGCTCTGTATGAGCGGGTGCTTACCCTTTCAAACCACGGTCGTGTCGCCGGTAGCAGCAAACAGTTCTGGCCGGAATTCATCGGTTTCAAATATAAGATGAGTAATCTTCAGGCCGCCGTAGGCTGCGCCCAGGTCGAGCGCATTGATGAGTTGATTGAGCGCAAGCGGACAATTTTTGCCAACTATGCACGGGCGCTGAATCCGCTACCGGGTGTTCGAATGAACCCGGAACCTGCGCATGCACGTAACGGTTATTGGATGCCGACCGTCGTATTCGACGCCGAGACTGGCGTTCACCGCGACGAGTTGATTTCTGCTTTCCACGCCGCCGATATCGACGCACGGGTATTTTTCTGGCCGCTCTCCTCTTTGCCCATGTTCAACGAACGAGGCTGCGATACACCGGTGGCCTTTGCATTGCCGGAACGCGCGTTCAATCTGCCAAGCTATCACGACATGACTGATGACGATCAGGAGCGGGTTGTTGAGGTCATTCGCGGAGTCATCGCGCAAAGGCAACGCTCATGAAAATGTACCTGCTCGGAGCTGCCAATCCAGAAGCGGTACGTATGCTCAATGCAGTAAGGCGCAACAACCCGAATCTGCAATTCGCCTTTCTAGACAACGACCGCAATAAACAGGGGACATCGTTTTATGGGGTCCCGGTGATCGGCGGTTCTGAGCGAGTCCGTGACCTTCAAGGCGACCAGGTGCGCTTCGTCAACCTGATTACCGGCAGCACCCGCTTGCGTTATGAAACCACCCGAGAATTAGTCGAGGCCGGTGCCACGCTGGGGCAGTTCATACACCCTGGTATTGACCTGACTATGGTTAGCATGGGGGTGGGCAGTTATTTGCAAGAAGGGGTGATCCTGCAAGCCGAAGTGGCGCTCGGTGATAACACAAGCATCAGTGCCGGCAGCGTAGTGGGCCATGAAGGACGGATCGGCCACTCGGTTTTCCTGGCCCCCAGCGTCAGCATCGCTGGGTGCGTGGAGATTGGTGACGGAACCTTCATAGGCACCAATGCCACCATCCTCCCACGCTTGCGTATAGGTCGCTGGGTCACCATCGGGGCCGGTGCCGTCGTTACCAAGGATGTACCAGACTATTCGATCGTGGCGGGTAACCCGGCCAGGATTATCAAGACTAACGCAGTGCCTTATCCCGACGGCAAGATCTTCAACAGCCGTTTCCCTGAATCTGGAGCGTGATAATGAATCCCCATGAGCAGTTTCGCGAAGAAGTAAAAAATAATATCGAAGGTTTGCAACAGGATAAGGCACTGCAAAGCGAGTCCCTGGATTGGGTGGGCACAACCGCCCGGCATAAGTACACCTACAATTTCAGCTGGATGGGCCGCCCCATCATCCAGTTCCCCCAGGATATGGTCGCGATGCAAGAGATCATCTGGAACTTGCGTCCGGATGTGATCGTTGAAACCGGTATCGCCCACGGCGGCTCGCTAGTGTTCTACGCATCGATGCTGGAGTTGATCGGCCATGGCGAGGTGCTGGGTGTCGACATTGATATTCGTCAGCACAATCGCGAAGCAATCGAAGCGCATCCAATGACCAAACGCATCAGCATGATCCAGGGGTCGAGCATTGATGCTGCCATCGTCAGCCAAGTGCGTGAGCGAATTCAGGGTAAGAAAGTGCTGGTGGTGTTGGACTCCAATCACACCCATGAACATGTACTGCAAGAGTTGCGTCTGTATGCGCCGATGGTGTCGGTGGGTAGCTACTGCGTTGTCATGGACACCGTGGTGGAGGACATGCCCGAAGATGCGTTCCCTGATCGTCCTTGGGGCAAGGGCGATAATCCTAAAACCGCAGTATGGGCGTACCTGAAGGAAAACACTGACTTCGAGATTGATGAAGCGATCCACAGCAAATTGTTGATCACTGTTGCCCCGGATGGCTATCTGCGTCGAGTTCGCTGAGCCGCGATTTTTATTACGTTTATCAGACAAACAGTCTGCTGGGAAAAGATATGCAAGGCATTAACGGTTCTGAAAACAGATTGCCCCTGAGTGAATTGCTCACTGTGGTGCTTATTTCGCACAATCGTCCGGCCTTTTTGCGCAGGGCTTTACAATTCTATTTCACGTTGCCTTGCAAGATACTGGTTCTCGATTCGTCGTCCGATGCGCTGGATGGGGCGCAGATTGCGGACAATATTGATTACCGACACCTGCCACAGTTCGGCTATTGGGGCGTCCAGACCAAACTGAACTATGGTGCTGAACAGGTCACCACGCCGTTTATGGTATTGGCTGCGGATGATGACTTCCTATTGCATGATGCATTGATCCAATCCGTCGATTTCCTGGCAGCCCATCCTGACTATGGCCTATGCCATGGCTACGGCATGATGTACTTGGCACGTGCAACGGAGGTTAATTACTATCGACGAGACCTTCGGGTATGTGAAGACTACTCATCACCGTTGGGTGAAGAACGGGTCATGGCATTCCTGGGTCAGTTCTTGCCACCCTTCTATGCAGTAACCCGCACCGATCTGCTTCGCCAGTGGTATCGGCTCCAGCCTCCGGAAACCAGTTTCGAATGGCAGGAAATAGGTCATAGTTACTATCTTCTCGCTTGCGCCAAGGCACGAATCCTGCCGATCCCCTACGCGGTGCGTGAGATGAACTATGGCGGCTCTGCGCATAACACTAACGTGTTGACTGTTTTGACCTATACCGACGTGAAAACCGTTGCAGAACGAGAGCGATTTGCAGAGTTCCTCGCATCGCTTCCCACCGGCATCAGCTGTCAGGACCTGGAGCAGCGCAAGCAAATTGCCTTGGACAGTTTCAAAGCCATGGCGGATTGTTTGTTGGGTGGCAAGTCGCTGGCAGGAAAAATGATCGTCCGCTCGGCATGGAAAGAGCCTGCGACCGAACCGGCTCGTTACTTCGGCCCCACTCAGTTCGTTGAAATGCCCTTCTACAACAAACCGATGTTCGATTTGTTGACTGAATTTGAATTCCTTATTCATGCAATGCCGGCGGGCCGGCTGCAGCTTCAGGAGCTGGAAGGGATTCTGGTTAGACAGAGCGAGCTTATGTGTATTCATCCCAACGACAACGAGCGCACTATCCGGGCGCGTCTGTGGGAAGCACTAAGCCTTAACGTTTTTAACCGCACTGTCGTCAAGCGCCTCGCCGAGTCCCTTAGGGGCACGGAAGAGCATGAGGAAAGTATCAAGTTACAGGCTTGGGCTGATCGCTTGGATTCGGTGCCCGGGCCGGACAGCGACCGATTGTTGAAAAGTCTGCCGTCTGGACAGCTTTTAAGCTGGCTTGATGCGCGTGGCCCCGATGCGATTCAACGTTCGGCGATCACGACATATCTGAGCGAGCATCAAGGCGGCCCGCGGTTCGGCATCCTGTTGCTGGACCTCGACGCTGACATGTTCAAGCTACAGGCGACCTTCGACAGTCTGGTCAACGGCCATTGCAAAGCGTTCAATGTCGTGGTGTTCACCACGGGTGACCTGCCAGCGACCACCACCGTGCGCGACACCGTTCATTTCGTCAAGGTCAGCGCTACCAACTATGTCGAGCGCATCAACCAGATCATCGGACAATCCTCAGCCGACTGGATGGTGCTGGTCGAGGCTGGTGACCGGTTCACCCAAAACGGCCTGCTACGTGCCAGCCTCGAGTTGATCGGCGCCGATGGCGTGCGTGCCGTGGCCATGGACGAAATCCAGCGCAAGGCCGATGGCAGCCTCACCGATGTGTTCCGCCCGGGCGTCAATCTCGATTTCCTGCAATCGGTGCCTTCGCTGATGGCACGGCATTGGCTGATTCATCGTGATGTACTGGTACAGGCTCGCGGTTTCACACCTGAATACACTCAGGCCCTGGAGTTGGACCTGCTGTTGCGTTTGATCGAAGACGCCGGGCTGGCCGGCCTGGCGCACCTGGCCGAGCCGTTGCTGATCTGCAACGCCCCGGCGCAAGAGGAAAACCCCCAGGAACGCCAAGTACTGACACGCCACTTGGCAGCCCGGGGTTATCGTGCCCAGGTTACTGCGGCATTACCGATGACCTATCAAATCGACTACCAGCATGCCGAGCGGCCGTTGGTATCGATCATCCTCGAAAGCCGGGACAACTTCGAACAGGTACAGCAGGCACTGGTGAGCGTGCTGCAGCGCACCCGTTATCATCGTCACGAAGTTCTGATCGCCGATAACCATAGTCAATCCGAAGCATTGGCCCAGTGGCTCGACAGCCTGGAAGGCAAGGGCGATCGGATCCGTATCCTGCGCAGCGATCGGCGCTTGAGTGCGTCGGCTCTGTACAACTGGGCGAGCGCCCAGGCCAAGGGCGAATACCTGGTGCTGTTGTCGGCCGAGGTGCAAGTGATCAACGCCAACTGGCTCGATAGCCTGCTCAACCAAGCCCAGCGACCGGAAGTGGGGATCGTCGGCAGCAAGCAGATGGATATTCGTGGCATCACCACCCAGGCTGGCCTGGTGCTCAAGCCCGATGGCCAGGTGGCCTCGGTGTTCGTTGGCGAACGCAAGGACGCCAAGGGTTATCTCAACGGCCATCAGGCGGAACAGAACTACTCGGCGGTGTCCGGCGCTTGCCTGATGATCCGCAAGGATTTGTTCGACGCTGTTGGTGGCCTGGACGAGGATCAATTCGCCGAGGCCTTTGCCGATGTCGACCTTTGCCTGAAAACCGCCGACGCGGGTTATATCACGGTCTGGACACCCCAGGCCCAGATGCTGCATGCCGGTACGTTCCCCGATGCGCCGGAGGCGGCCGACGCCTTGCGCAACAAGTGGCAGGCACGCTTCGACCATGACGCGGCCCGGAACCCGAACCTGGCCTTGACCGGCACCGGTTTTGCGTTGGGCGCCGCCACGGCTGTCGATTGGGCGCGGTTGCTCGCATAAGCCTGCCAGGCAAAAGGAATCAGGGTATGTTCAACGGTAAATCGATTTTCATCTCAGGCGGCACCGGCTCGTTCGGGCGCAACTTCATCCGCCGGTTGCTGGAGCAATACCAGCCCAAGCGCGTGGTGGTGTTTTCCCGCGACGAACTCAAGCAGTATGAGATGCAACAGACCTTCAACGCCCCGTGCATGCGTTATTTCCTGGGAGACGTGCGCGATGCCGATCGCCTGCGCCAGGCCATGCGTGGCATCGATTACGTGGTGCATGCCGCGGCCCTCAAGCAGGTGCCGGCGGCGGAATACAATCCCACCGAATGCATTCGTACCAACGTCAATGGCGCCGAAAACATCATCGCAGCGGCCATCGACAACGGCGTGAAAAAGGTCGTTGCGTTGTCCACTGACAAAGCGGCCAGCCCGATCAATCTGTACGGCGCGACAAAGTTGCTGTCGGACAAACTGTTCGTCGCCGCCAACAATATCGCGGGCGAACAGCAGACCCGCTTCGCCGTGGTGCGCTATGGCAACGTTGCGGGCTCCCGGGGCTCGGTGGTGCCGTTCTTCAGCAAGCTTATTGCTGAGGGTGCCACCGAATTACCGATTACCGATGAGCGCATGACTCGCTTCTGGATCACCCTCGATCACGGCGTGCAATTTGTGCTCGACAGTTTCGCCCGCATGCATGGCGGCGAGGTGTTCGTGCCGAAGATCCCGTCGATTCGCATCGTCGACCTGGCGTCGGGCATGGCGGGTCATTTGCCTCATAAGAACGTCGGCATTCGGCCTGGTGAAAAGCTTCATGAGTTGATGGTGCCGCTGGACGATGCGCGCATGACCATCGAGTTCGCCGATCATTACACGATCCAGCCATCGATTCGCTTCACCAGCGTGGACGTGGATTTCGCTGTGGATAACCTGGGTGAACGCGGCAGGCCCGTCGCGGAGGATTTCGAGTATCGCTCCGACACCAATCCGCACTTTCTGTCGGTGGAGCAGATCGCAGATTTGCACGCCCGGCTGTCGGTATGATTCCTTACGGTCGGCAAAGCCTCGATCAGGCGGACATCGATGCCGTGATGGCCGTGTTGCAGTCCGATTGGCTGACGCAAGGGCCTGCGATCGAGCGCTTTGAACAGGCCATGGCCCGCCGCTGCCAGGCCGGCCATGCCGTGGCGGTGTGCAACGCGACCGCCGCGCTGCACATTGCTTGCCTGGCGGCGGGGCTTGGGCCGGGGGATCGCTTGTGGACCACACCCAACACCTTCCTGGCCTCGGCCAACTGCGGCCGATATTGTGGCGCGCAGGTGGATTTCGTCGATATCGATCCGCTGACCTGGAATCTGGACGCCGTTGCCCTGGCCGCAAAGCTTGAAAAGGCCGAGCGTAACGGGACCCTGCCCAAGGTGTTGGTGGCGGTAGCGTTCTCCGGGCAAAGCTGTGACATGCGTGAAATCGCCCGCTTGTCCGAGCGTTACGGTTTCACGGTCATCGAGGACGCCTCTCACGCGGTGGGAGCCTCTTATGCCGGCAGGCCGGTGGGGTGTGGCGAATTCGCGGACATGACGGTGTTCAGTTTCCACCCGGTGAAAATCATCACCAGCGCCGAAGGCGGGATGGTCCTGACCAATCGCCCGGAGCTGGCGCAGCACCTGCAACGTCTGCGCAGCCATGGGATGACCCGTGACGCTGAACAGATGAGCGAGCCTAGCCATGGGCCTTGGTACTACCAGCAGGTGGAGTTGGGTTTCAATTACCGCATCACGGATCTTCAAGCTGCCCTGGGGCTTTCCCAGTTGAATAAGCTTGAAGGTTTCATCGCGCGGCGTCGTGAACTGGCGTCGCGCTATAACCGCTTGCTGAATGGTTTGCCACTGACCTTGCCCGGTTTGCAACCCGAGGCCGAATCGGCTTGGCATTTGTATGTCGTACGCTTGCGGCTCGACGAGATATCCCTCGATCATCGTCAGGTCTTCGAAGGCTTGCGTGCGGCAGGGATTGGCGTGAACCTGCACTACATACCGATCCACCTGCAGCCGTATTACTGCGATCTGGGATTTGCCCAAGGTGATTATCCACAGGCCGAGCGTTATTACGCCGAGGCCATCAGTCTGCCGATGTTTCCTTCCCTCAGCGACGAGGAGCAAGAGTATGTGGTTGGGCAACTGCAACGATTACTCGAGGAGTAACGACGCGTGAGCGCAATCGCGATCATTCCCGCCCGTGGCGGCAGCAAGCGTATTCCTCGCAAAAACCTGAAACCGTTCGATGGCGTGCCGATGATTGCCCGTTCGATTCGCACGGCGCTGGAATCGGGGTTGTTCAACGAAGTGATCGTCAGCACCGATGATGAGGAAATCGCCGAAGTGGCAAAGGCTCACGGTGCGCAAGTGCCATTCTTGCGGCCGGCAGCGTTGGCGGATGATTTCACTGGGACGGCGGCGGTGATCGCTCATGCCCTGGATGAGCTGCGTGAACGACCGTTCGAATTCGCCTGTTGCATCTATGCCACGGCACCCCTGCTGCAAGCTCGGTTTCTGCGTAAAGGTTTTGACTTGCTGCGCGGGCATCCCGACAAATCGTTCGCATTTTCCGTGAGCACTTTCGGCTTCCCCGTACAGCGTGCACTGACCTTGGACGATCAGGGCGCGTTGACGCCGCTGTATCCGCAATTTCGCGATATCCGCTCCCAGGACCTGGCCGAAGCTTTCCAGGACGCCGGCCAATTCTATTGGGGGCGGCGGGACGCCTGGTTGCGTGGCGATGCATTGTTTTCGTCCAAAAGCCTGCCGGTCGTGTTGCCTCGTTATTTGGTGCAAGACATCGATACAGCCGAAGATTGGAAGCGCGCCGAGTATCTCTACGCCGCTTTGAGAGCGGGCGGTGAATTGCAATGAGAGTGCTGATTCGCGCCGACGCTTCGCCCACCATAGGCAGCGGGCATATTGCCCGTTGTCTGACTTTGGCGCGGGTGTTGCGCGAGCAGGGTGCGCACGTCGCGTTTGCCTGCCGGCTGCTCACTGGGCATCGCCTGCATGCCCTGGAGGCCGAGGGCTTCGAGACGTTCGCCCTGCCCAATTTTTATCCCGGGGAAGATCCGCAACAGGCCATCGAGTCGTTGCTGCCCTGGCACGCAGATATCGATGCGTTGGAACGAGCCTTGGCCGGCCGGCCCGGTTTCGACTGGATCATCGTTGATCATTATGGCCTGGATCATCATTGGCAGACCGCTGCCCGGCGCTTTGCGCCAAGGATCATGGCGGTGGACGACTTGGCGACTCGGACTTATAGCGTCGACCTCTTGCTCAATCAGAACCTGTCCGGCACGCAAGCGGCGTATGAAGGGTTGCTTCCCGAGGAATGCCGTACGCTGCTGGGCCCGCGCTACGCGTTGTTGCGCGAGGAATTCCGTTGCGAGGCGATTGACATAAAACCCAAGGTCAAGCGCGTGCTCGTCAATTTCGGCGGTTTTGATGCGGCGATGCAGACCCATCACGCAATGCTGGCGCTGGCGGATTACCCAGGGCTGGAAGTGGATTTTGTGGCGGGCGCGGACAACCCGGCTTGGGCTCGGATGGAACGGATGGCGGCGAGTCGGCCCCACTGGCGATTGCACAGTTTCGTCAGTCATTTTCATCAGCTCATGTTGGAGGCCGATCTGTTCATTGGTGCCGGTGGCGGAACCAGTTGGGAGCGGGCAGCCGTGGGATTGCCCACGATCTGTATCACGGTATCGAACAATCAGCAGGCTAACAGTGACGTAATGGCGACATTCGGTGCCCATATTTACCTTGGCCCTAGAGAGAACGTCACGGTTGAACAGTTGCGCCAGGCCATCGGATTCGTCGTGGATAACCAGGGGTTGCGCAAGAGCTTGGCACAGCACTCCCGGCGACTGGTCGATGGCTTGGGCGTCTCACGCGTCGCCGTCGCGCTGGCCGGTGCCTTGTTGCGGGTTCGTCCGGCCACGCAAGCTGACGCCCGTCTGCTTTTCGAGGGGCGTAATGCCGAGGCCGTTCGCAGAGTATCGCTGGATCATTCGGTCATCGACTGGGATCGTCATTGCCAATGGCTGCAAGCCAGCCTGGTCAATCCACAGCGCTTGCTGTTGATTGGCGAAGCGTCCGATGGTCCCGTCGGCGCACTGCGTTATGACTTGCAAGGCAGCGAAGCGCTGATATCGATTTATCTGTTCGAGAACCGCCTGGGCATGGGGTGGGGCAGGGCACTGCTGGCCCATGGTGAGGCGTTTGCTAGCGCCCACTGGCCGCAACTGCGCAGTTTTACCGCTCAGGTTCTGTCCGGCAATCAAGCGTCTCTGGCGCTGTTCCGCCAGGCAGGTTTCAGTCGGGGCACATGCGTGTTCAACCGGGTATTGAAGGATGAAGTTCATGAGTAGTTTCAAGATCGGCCAGCGCAGCATCGGGGCTGACGCGCCGCCTTTCATCATTGCCGAGATGAGCGGCAACCATAACCAATCCCTGGAGGTGGCCTTGCAGATCGTCGAAGCCGCCGCCCGGGCCGGTGCTCATGCGTTGAAGCTACAGACCTACACCGCCGATACCATGACGCTGGATCTGAGCGAAGGCGAGTTCTTCATCAAGGACCCCAACAGCCTTTGGGCTGGAACATCGCTCTATGATTTATACCAAAAGGCCCATACGCCGTGGGAATGGCACGCTCCGATTTTCGCCCGGGCCAAGGCGCTGGGCATGCTCGCCTTCTCCACACCGTTCGACGAGACGTCCGTGGGTTTCCTGGAAAGCCTGGACGTGCCGGCCTACAAGATCGCCAGTTTCGAAAACACCGACTTGCCGCTGATTCGCCGGGTCGCCGCTACCGGCAAGCCGCTGATCATTTCCACCGGCATGGCCAGCATTGCCGAACTCGACGAAACCGTGCGTACTGCCCGCGAGGCCGGTTGCAAGGATCTGGTATTGCTCAAGTGCACCAGCACCTATCCGGCAACACCGGCCAACAGCAACGTGCGCACCATTCCCCATTTGCGGGAGTTGTTCGGTTGCGAGGTGGGGTTGTCGGACCATTCCATGGGCGTCGGGGTGTCCGTGGCTGCGGTGGCGCTGGGGGCGACCGTCATTGAAAAACACTTCACCCTGGACCGTGCCGCCGGCGGCGTGGACGCCAGTTTCTCCCTGGAACCGGCAGAGCTGGCAGCGCTGGTGGTCGAAACCGAGCGCGCCTGGCAGGCCATGGGGCAGGTGCGCTACGGCGTGACCGAGGCTGAGCAAAAGTCGCTGGTCTATCGCCGTTCGCTGTATGTCACGCAAGACATGGCTGCCGGCGAAGTGTTTACGTCGCAGAACGTGCGGGCCATCCGCCCGGGCCTCGGACTGGCGCCGAAACATTTGGATTCCCTGATAGGCCATCGCGCCCGCCAGGCCATCAAGCGCGGCACTGCGCTGTCGTGGTCGTTGGTCGAATAGCTTTTTGATCGGGCTTATTCGGCAATTTAGCGTGACCTGCGAGTCATAACGCGCATCTTCACTGTATTGTATTGACCGGGAAGATGGCGCCTGGCCCTTATCAGGACCAGTGATAGCCCTTTACACTTCCCGTTTGTCGGCGCCCCTCGATTCCTTGCGAGCGGTGGTATTGGGCTGTTTTTGATTGGGAAGCCGTAATGATTGGCATAAAAAGCATTGCGAGCTACGTTCCTGTAGCCGGCGTGGACAATTACGCACAAGGTGCGAAGTTTGAAAAGGATGAAGAGTTCATCCTTGGCAAGATCGGTTCCGCCTTCTTGCCACGCAAGGATGACAGTCAGGAAACCTCGGATCTGTGTGTCGAAGCGGCCAATGCGCTGTTTGCCAATAATCCCGATCTAAAGCGCGAATCCATCGATGTACTGATCGTCGTCACCCAGAACGGCGATGAAGAAGGCTTGCCCCACACCGCGGCCATCGTCCAGGACAAGCTCGGTCTGCCCACTAGCGTGGCGGCGTTCGATATTTCCCTGGGCTGCTCGGGTTATGTCTACGGCATCTATGCCATCAAAGGTTTCATGGAAGCCGCCGGCCTGAAGAATGGCCTGTTGGTGACCGCCGACCCATACTCGAAGATCGTCGATCCGGAAGACCGCAACACCACGATGCTGTTCGGCGATGCCGCCACGGCGACGTGGATGGGTGAAGATGCGCCGTGGCAGTTGGGCAAGGCCAAGTTTGGCACTGACGGTTCCGGTGCGCCGCACCTGAAGGTCAGCGATGGTGTGTTCTTCATGAACGGTCGCCAGGTGTTCAACTTCGCGTTGCTCAAGGTGCCGGCTCATTTGCATGAGCTGCTGGCCGAGTCTGACCTGCAGGCCAGCGATATCGATGCGTTCTGTATTCACCAGGGCAGCGCGGCGATTGTCGATGCCGTGGCGCGGCGTTTCGAAGGCGAGCCGGAGAAGTTCATCAAGGACATGGTTGAGACCGGAAACACGGTCTCGTCGAGCATTCCGCTGCTGTTGGAGAAGCACGTGCTCGATTCCGACTGGAAACGGGTGGCGTTGAGTGGCTTCGGCGTAGGTCTGTCATGGGGTTCGGCGATCATCTATCGCCCGTGAATCTATAAAACCCAGGCACAAAAATAGCGTCCAAGGTGTAATCTTGGACGCTATTTTTTTGCCTGACGCGAAAGCGAGACACCATGAGCGAGTTCTTCGAGCGCAATCTCCAGATCATCCAGCAGCGTTGGCCGGCCCTGGCCGGGCGCCTGTCAATGGAGGATGTTGCTGGCTTGCAAACCGATCTGGTGGAGGGGCTTGGGTCGACCCTGAGCGTCAACGGTATCCAACTGAGCAGTCGCCATGATCGCCTCGCCGAGGCCGACCTGCAAGCCGCCAGCGTGGCGCCGGACGCCTCCATTGTGCATGTCTATGGCACCGGGCTGGGCGATCTGCAGAGTCGTTTGCTGGAGCGGGCAGGGCTTGAACGGTTGTCGGTGCATATCCTCAACGGCGCGGTGTTCGCCCTGGTGCTGCAGGTGCTGGACCAATCGCCCTGGCTTTCCGACCCGAGGGTGGTGTTGCGCTATGCCGGCGATCTGGCGGAAATCCAACTGCCATTTTTTGCGCTCCCCGCCGAGTTGGTGCTGGCCGATGATTACAGCGCCAAGATTCGTGATCGGTTGATCAGCGAAATTCATCTGGACTTCACCAACCAGGCGTTTGACCCCCGGTCCCCTGAGATTGTCGAGCGCCTGCAATCGACGTTAAGTCTTGTGCAGGAAGATCGTGACGTTTCCGAGCTGTTCGGTTCCTTGGACGGGCGTGAGGCGTTCGTCATTGCCACCGGTCCGAGTCTTGAGCGGCACTTCGAGAAATTGCGTCACCTGAGCAACCAAACCGAGCGACCATTGTTGATTTGTGTCGATACGGCTTACCGACCGTTGATCGATCATGGCGTTGCCCCGGATATCGTGGTCAGCATCGACCAGCGTATTTCGGCACGTCATCTTCCGCCTGAAGACACCGACGGCATTGCCCTGGTCTATCTGCCGATGGCCGATCCCTTGGTGATCGGAGCGTGGCGGGGAGCGCGTTATGCCGGCTACTCCTCGAGCCCTGTCTACCGTCAGATGCGGGCGCAGCTGCGCCGCGCCGAACTCCATGTAGGCGGCAGCGTGATTCATCCGGCCGTCGACCTGGCGGTGAAAATGGGCGCTGCACAGGTCACGCTCTTCGGTGCCGATTTTGCCTTTCCTCATGACAGGACTCATGCAGGTTGGGGCGACGGTGATTTGGGCCCGCAACTGGGCGCGTCCCGGCATTGGGTGCTCGATGGGTATGGCCGGCGAGTCAAGACCCAACTCAACTTCCGCAGCTACCTCTGTGAGCTGGAACGTTTTATTGCCGGGCACCCCCAGGTGCGGTTCCTCAACAGCAGTCGGGACGGGGCGATGATCGTCGGCACCGATTTCCATCCGGAGTATGCGCAATGACTACGCTTGATGAGGCAATCAATGATGCCCGTGAATGCGCGCGCCTGTTTCGTCTCGGCAGGGACGTTGAGGCGGGGTTGGCGATGGTCGCGCTGGTTGAATCGACTCAGCCCTTGGTTGAACGGATGCCAGGCGATGTCACCACATCATGGAATCGGCTGCTTGCCTTGATGTTCGATGACCAGCAGGCGCAGAACTGGATCTCCCTGGCCGATTACCTTGAGTACGAATGGGTCCAACTGTTGACCGCTGGTCAGGCTATCTAGCTCTCTTGGGCTACGTTCATCACTGGTATTGCCTTCAACGACGCCAGCGGCGTTTCCCTGACGCCATTTTTCTACCCTTGAATCGCAGCCAAGTCCTTGATTTACGAGGGGTGGCATCCTGATGGCAAAATTTTTGAAAAATCTGCTAAAGCAAGTTCCGATTACGACGATAACTATTACGAAGGTTCTCTAGGCCACACCCGGCGGTTGCCAGGGCCGGAAGCCGCAGTACCCAACCAACGAGGAATTCGTCATGGCTTTAACAGTAAACACTAACGTCACATCGTTGAACGTTCAGAAGAACCTGAACAAGGCTTCCGATGCTCTGTCCACTTCGATGACCCGCCTGTCGTCCGGCCTGAAAATCAACAGCGCCAAAGACGACGCCGCTGGCCTGCAGATCGCTACCCGTATGACTTCGCAAATCCGCGGTCAGACTGTTGCGATCAAGAACGCCAACGACGGTATCTCCATCGCTCAGACCGCTGAAGGCGCTCTGCAGGAATCCACCAACATTCTGCAGCGTATGCGTGAACTGGCTGTACAGGCACGAAACGACAACAACGGCACCGCTGACCGTGTCGCTCTGAACAAAGAATTTGCTCAGATGTCGGACGAACTGACCCGTATCGCCAACTCCACCAACCTCAACGGTAAGAACCTGATCGACGGTACCGCTGGCACCATGACCTTCCAGGTTGGTTCCATGACCGGTTCTGACAACCAGATCACCCTGACCCTGGACAGCGGCTTCGACGCAGCGACCCTGAGCGTTGACTCTGCCACCGTCGTCATCAGTGCTGTTGACAGCGCATCGGCTGAAAGCGCCACCGCCGCTGCAATCGACGCGATCGACGCTGCTCTGGCAACCATCAACTCCAGCCGTGCGGACCTCGGTGCTGCCCAGAACCGTCTGACCAGCACCATCTCCAACCTGCAGAACATCAACGAAAACGCCGCTGCTGCACTGGGTCGCGTACAAGATACCGACTTCGCTGCTGAAACTGCCCAGCTGACCAAGCAGCAGACTCTGCAACAGGCTTCCACTTCGGTTCTGGCCCAGGCCAACCAGCTGCCATCCGCTGTACTGAAGCTGCTTCAGTAATAGTCGGATGAGTTTTAGCGGGGGAGTGCGCTTGCGTACTCTCTCGCTTTTTCCGTTCAAGAGGTGATGGACATGGATATGAGCGTGAAGCTGAACTTGTCTTATCCGGCGGCGAAACCGGCGCCCAATGTGGCCGATAAGCCCGTGGAGAAGCCTCGGGCCGAGGTTGCTGTGGTAGCTCCGGTCAAAGAAGCCCCTAAAGATGCTGCTGCCGAGCAGGACAAACTCAAGAAAGCCGTTCAGGAAATCGAGAAGTTCGTCCAGTCGGTCAAGCGCAACCTGGAGTTCTCTATCGATGAGCCTTCAGGCAAAGTAATAGTCAAAGTGATTGCCAGCAGTTCCGGCGAAGTGATTCGCCAGATTCCTAATGAGGAAGTCTTGCGGCTGGCGGACAGTTTGAATGATGCAAACAGCTTGTTGTTCAGCGCCGAAGCCTGACAACCGGCACGAATTCTGTTGTTATGTTCTTTTGGGCGTTGTAAAGGTCAAAAGGCCGGCGACACACTGAAGGGAGTCCCACATGGCAAGTCCAATTCTACCTGGCTTGGGTTTAGGCTCTGGCCTTGATACCTCTGCGATCGTCAAGGCACTGGTTGATTCTGACAAAGCGGCCAAGCAAGGTCAGATCGACCGCGCCACCAAGACCAACACCGCCAACATCTCAGGGATCGGAACCCTGAAATCGTTGTTGGCTACCTTCCAGTCCGCACTTGAAGCCCTGGGCAGCACGACCACGCCCCAATTCACAGGGGTTTCTGCCACCTCGGCCAATACCAGCGCACTGACAGTGACGGCCGGTAACACCGCTGTAGCCGGCACTTACTCGGTAAACGTCACTCAGTTGGCAACGTCATCGAAAGTGGCTACCGCCGCGTTCGCGGGTGGCGCCTCCAGTGTCGTAGGCGCGGGCACGCTGACTATCAGCCAGAGTGGTCAGGATTACACGCTTGATATTCCGGCTGACGGGACGCTGCAATCGGTTCGGGACGCGATCAATAGCAAGTATTCCTCCAGTGGTTTGACCGCCAACATCATCACGGACAATTTTGGCTCCCGCTTAGTAGTGGGGTCGACAAAAACCGGCGCTGGCAGTGATATCTCGCTCAGTGGAATTGCCAGCCTGGCTGCCAACGGTTCTGTGGAGATGGGGACGCCTAGCGCAACCTCCTCGGGATCAATCGGCCTCGCCAAGGACGCTGTGTTTACTGTCGACGGACTGTCGATGACCAGTCCGACCAACAAATTGGATAACGTCGTTTCCGGCCTGAGCATGACATTGCTTGTCGAGGACACGGGTCCTACGATCGTCACTGTGGCTACCAACGCAGACGGCCTGAAGGCTTCGATCCAGAAATTTGTCGATGCTTATAACGCGATTGCCAAGGCAGTCACCTCGTTGACCAAGCCGTCGACGGATGCCAATGGAAATTCGGTGCCCGCGGCGCTGACGGGCGACTCGTTGCCGCGTTCCCTGCTGGCGGCCATTCGTGCGCCGTTGTCCGAAACCGGGGCGGGCGACAAGCTCACCGTATTGTCTCAGTTGGGTATCACCACCAACCAGACAACGGGGGCTCTTGATTTCAACAGCGCGAAATTTACTGACGCGTTGAATACCAAGCAGTTGGGTGGCGAAGTCCAGACGCTGTTCACTGGTGAGAATGGCTTGATCGAGCGCATGCAGAATGCGCTCAAGCCCTTCACGGAAAACAAGACGGGACCTGACGGAAAGACGGTAATCGATAGCGTCTTGACGGCAAGATCGAAGAATCTCGATATCATCAAGGCCAAATTGAGTGCCGACCAACTGGCGCTGGACCGTCGGATCGAAACGCTGACTGCGGTGTTGACCAAAAAGTACAACGACATGGATACATTGGTCGGCAAGCTGAAAGCCACCGCCAGTAACATCACATCCATGTTCGAGGCAATGACAGCGCAGCAGAGAAATAGCTGATTCTGACTGATGCAAAAAAGCCCGGTAGCGTCTCAGGACGCTCCGGGCTTTCGGCTTTTTCGACCTAAAGTTTTTTGACGCAGCGTCGATACGCTGTTTATACGAACCGAAGTTTTTGATGAGGTAGAACATGAATCCGATGTTAGCCCTTCGCCAATACCAGAAGATTGGCGCCCAGGCGCAAACCTCCGAAGCAAGTCCCCATCGTCTGGTGCAAATGCTCATGGAGGGCGGGCTGGACCGTATCGCCCAGGCCAAGGGCGCGATGGAACGCAAGGATATTGCCAACAAAGGCGTGCTGATCAGTAAGGCCATCGGCATCGTCGGCGGCCTGCGTGAAGGCTTGGATCTGGAAAACCAGGCCGAGTCGGTAGCCGAGTTGGACGCTCTCTACACCTACATGATGAAACGCCTGGCCGAAGCCAACGCCAAGACCGATCCGAAGATCCTCGACGAAGTCGCCGATCTGCTCCGCACGGTCAAGGAAGGCTGGGACGGCATCGCGCCAGCTGGTCCGCAATTCTAAGGAGTGCTCTCATGAGTCTTGTCCTGCAGCGAATCGAACAAACCCGTGACGCCTTGGTCGATGCCTTGGCCGAGCGTAACTGGGAGGCCATCGGTCAATTGGACCTGGCGTGCCGTTCCTGCATGGAAGACGTCCTGGGTGAGCCTCAGGTGGACGAGGCGGCGTTGCGGACCAATCTTGAGGAATTGCTGGGGGTGTATCGGCAATTACTGGAGGCGGCGACGGGAGAGCGTCAGGCGATCGTCGATGAGATGCAGCAGATCCATCAAGCACAGAACGCTGCAAAGGTTTACCATCTGTTTGGTTAATGCTCAGTTAATCCGAATCCGTTGCGCCATAAATTTGACTGTGCACGGTTTTTTGACTTAACTAGTAACTGTTTACAGATTTCAGGCGTCTACAGGCATAACAAGTCTGCAAGCGTCTAGCTTGCCCCCTAATTTTTGGGCATTGGGTTGACTAGGGAAGTTGCTATTGCATGTGGCGTGAAACCAAAATTCTCCTGATCGATGACGATAGCGTCCGCCGCCGCGACCTGGCGGTGATCCTGAATTTTCTTGGCGAAGAAAATTTACCCTGCGGAAGCCATGACTGGCAGCAGGCCGTCGGCTCATTGTCGTCCAGTCGTGAAGTCATTTGTGTCCTTATCGGGACCGTAAATGCTCCCGCAACGCTTTTGGGCTTGCTAAAGACACTCTCAACCTGGGATGAGTTCCTTCCGGTTTTGTTAATGGGCGAAAATTCTTCCCTTGACTTGCCTGAGGACCAGCGTCGCCGGGTACTTTCCACCCTCGAAATGCCGCCCAGCTACAGCAAGCTGCTCGATTCGCTGCATCGCGCGCAGGTTTACCGCGAGATGTACGATCAGGCCCGCGAGCGCGGCCGGCATCGCGAACCCAACCTGTTCCGCAGCCTCGTCGGCACCAGCCGGGCGATCCAGCATGTACGCCAGATGATGCAGCAGGTCGCCGATACGGACGCCAGCGTGCTGATCCTGGGCGAGTCCGGTACCGGCAAGGAAGTGGTTGCGCGCAACCTGCATTACCACTCCAAGCGCCGCGAAGCGCCGTTCGTGCCGGTCAACTGTGGCGCGATTCCGGCCGAGTTGCTGGAGAGCGAACTGTTTGGTCATGAGAAGGGTGCATTCACGGGTGCAATCACCAGCCGCGCCGGACGTTTCGAACTGGCCAACGGCGGTACGCTGTTTCTCGACGAAATCGGCGACATGCCGCTGCCGATGCAGGTCAAGCTGTTGCGCGTCCTGCAGGAACGCACCTTCGAGCGCGTGGGCAGCAACAAGACCCAGAGCGTCGATGTGCGCATCATTGCCGCCACGCACAAGAACCTTGAAAGCATGATCGAGGTCGGCAGTTTCCGCGAAGATCTCTATTACCGCCTCAACGTTTTCCCGATCGAGATGGCGCCACTGCGTGAGCGCGTCGAAGACATCCCGTTGCTGATGAACGAGCTGATCTCGCGCATGGAGCACGAAAAGCGCGGTTCGATCCGCTTCAACTCGGCGGCGATCATGTCCCTGTGCCGCCATGGCTGGCCGGGCAACGTTCGTGAGTTGGCCAACCTGGTGGAGCGCATGGCGATCATGCACCCGTACGGGGTGATCGGTGTGAACGAACTGCCGAAGAAATTCCGCTACGTCGACGACGAAGACGAGCAAATGGTCGACAGCCTGCGCAGCGACCTGGAAGAGCGGGTGGCGATCAACGGCCACACGCCGGACTTCACCGCCAATGCCTTGTTGCCGCCCGAAGGCTTGGACCTCAAGGATTACCTGGGAGGCCTTGAACAAGGGCTGATCCAGCAGGCCCTGGACGATGCCAACGGCATCGTGGCCCGCGCGGCGGAACGCCTGCGCATCCGCCGTACCACCCTGGTGGAGAAGATGCGCAAGTACGGCATGAGCCGTCGCGAAGGAGATGAACAGGCGGATGATTGACGCCTGTTTTCCAACCGCCTGATTTTCAGGCGGTTTTTTTTCGGCACGGGTATTGCTACAGCCCTCGCAACGTTCCGTTTAACTGACGGTCAGCCAAGCGAGAGAGCACGATGACCCAAGCCGCCCAGATGTCGCCTGTCCCCGAGCCGGGACACCTGCCGTCCGCCGAACAGGCGAGCCGGCTTGGACTTGAGCAGGCATTTTCGCTGTTCAACCAGATGTCCAGCCAACTGACCGATTCCTACAGCCTGCTCGAAGCCCGGGTCACCGAACTCAAGGGTGAGCTGGCCGTGGTCAGCGCCCAGCGCATGCAGGAGCTGGCGGAAAAGGAACGCCTGGCCAATCGGCTGCAGAATCTCCTCGACCTCTTGCCGGGTGGCGTCATCGTCATCGATGCCCACGGTTTCGTGCGCGAAGCCAACCCGGCGGCCTGCGAATTGCTCGGCCTGCCGTTGGAAGGCGAGCTGTGGCGGCACGTTATCGCCCGCTGCTTTGCGCCACGGGAAGACGATGGCCATGAAGTGTCCCTCAAGGACGGTCGGCGCCTGTCCATCTCGACGCGCTCGCTGGATGCCGAGCCTGGACAGTTGGTACTGCTCAACGACTTGACTGAAACCCGTCACCTGCAAGACCAATTGGCGCGCCATGAGCGCCTGTCCTCCCTGGGGCGGATGGTGGCCTCGCTGGCCCACCAGATTCGTACCCCGCTTTCCGCCGCGCTGCTTTACGCCAGTCATCTGACCGAGCAGCAATTGCCAGTGGAAACCCAGCAACGCTTTGCTGGGCGCTTGAAAGAGCGCCTGCACGAGCTGGAACACCAAGTGCGCGACATGCTGGTGTTCGCCCGCGGCGAGCTGCCGTTGACTGACCGCGTCAGCCCCAAGGCCTTGCTGCAATCGCTGCAAGCCGCGGCATTGACCCATGTGCAGCAATTGCCGATCCGCTGGCAGTGCGACAGCCATGCCGGCGAAGTGTTGTGCAATCGCGACACGCTGGTGGGTGCGGTGTTGAACCTGATCGAAAACGCGATCCAGGCCAGCGGCGGCGACGTCCGGCTGAAAGTGCACTTATACACACGAGACAACACCTTGCGCCTGTCGGTCAGCGACAACGGCAGCGGTATCGAGCCGGCCGTGCTGGCGCGCCTGGGCGAGCCATTCTTTACCACCAAGACCACCGGCACTGGCCTGGGCCTGACCGTGGTCAAGGCCGTGGCCCGTGCCCACCAGGGCGAATTGCAGCTGCGCTCGCGGCTGGGCCGTGGCACCTGCGCAACGGTGTGCTTGCCGCTGTTTTCCAGCGGGCCGGGGGTGGAGTAAACGCAATGGCGATCAAGGTGTTGCTGGTTGAGGATGATCGGGCCCTGCGCGAGGCGCTGGCCGATACGCTGGTGCTGGCCGGGCACGATTACGCCGCCGTCGGTTCGGCGGAAGAAGCGTTGCTGGCGGTCGGCCGGGAAGCGTTCAGCCTGGTGGTCAGTGACGTCAACATGCCGGGCATGGATGGTCATCAGTTGCTGGGTCTGTTGCGCGCCCGTCAGCCGCAACTGCCAGTCTTGCTGATGACGGCCCACGGGGCCGTCGAGCGGGCGGTGGATGCCATGCGCCAGGGCGCGGCGGATTACCTGGTCAAGCCGTTCGAGCCCAAGGCGCTGCTGGATCTGGTCGCACGTCATGCCTTGGGCAGCCTGGCGGTGGAGGGCGAAGGCCCGGTGGCCATCGAGCCGGCCAGTGCGCAGCTGCTGGAATTGGCCGCGCGGGTGGCTCGCAGCGATTCGACGGTGCTGATTTCCGGCGAATCCGGTACGGGCAAGGAAGTACTGGCCCGCTACATCCATCAACAATCCCGGCGTGCCGGGGAACCGTTCATCGCCATCAATTGCGCGGCGATTCCTGACAACATGCTCGAGGCGACGCTGTTCGGCCACGAAAAGGGGTCGTTTACCGGCGCCATTGCCGCCCAGGCCGGCAAGTTCGAGCAGGCCGACGGCGGCACGATCCTGCTCGATGAAATTTCCGAAATGCCCTTGGGCCTGCAAGCCAAGCTGTTGCGGGTGTTGCAGGAGCGGGAAGTGGAGCGGGTCGGTGCCCGCAAGCCCATCAGCCTGGACATCCGCGTGGTGGCGACCACCAACCGCGACCTGGCTGGCGAAGTGGCGGCGGGGCGTTTCCGTGAAGACCTCTATTACCGCCTGTCGGTATTTCCGCTGGCCTGGCGTCCATTGCGCGAGCGCACCGCCGATATCCTGCCGCTGGCCGAGCGCCTGCTGAACAAACACGTCAATAAAATGAAGCACGCGGCGGCCCGGCTTTCAGCCGAGGCCCGGGCCTGTCTGATTGCCTACCCGTGGCCGGGCAATGTCCGAGAGCTGGATAACGCCATTCAGCGGGCCCTGATCCTGCAGCAGGGCGGTTTGATCCAACCGGAGGATTTCTGCCTGGCCGGGCCGGTGGCCTGTGCGCCATTGCCGGCACTGGCACCGGTCCCCGCCGCAACCATTGCGCCGCCAGTGGATATGGAGGGCGATTCGGTGGGTGCTTTGGGAGACGACCTGCGGCGCCGCGAGTTCCAGATGATCATCGATACCCTGCGCGCCGAACGCGGTCGTCGCAAGGAGGCGGCCGAACGCCTGGGCATCAGCCCACGCACCCTGCGCTACAAGCTGGCGCAAATGCGCGACGCCGGCATGGATGTCGAGGCTTATCTGTTCGCCAGTTGAATGATGTACACCGAATATCCCTTGTGGGAGCGGGCTTGCTCGCGAAAGCGCTTTATCAGTCACCGTTGCATTGACTGAACCACCGCCTTCGCGAGCAAGCCCGCTCCCACATGCATTTGTTTTTTATCGCCATGGAGCTGGCACCCTTGTTGCTAATACCTACGTACCCGCTGAGTAAGTGTCAAAAAAACGCGGGCCGCCAGAGAGAGTAGACCATGAGCCAAGGTATTGAATTTAATCGGTTGATGCTGGACATGCGGGCCATGCAGATGGACGCCATGGCCCAGCCTAAATCGGTCGCGGTCCCCCAGGTGGGTGGCAGCAGCTTTTCCGACATGCTCGGTCAGGCCGTCAATAAAGTGAACGATACCCAGCAGGCTTCGAACCAGTTGGCCAGTGCTTTCGAGATTGGCAAAAGTGGCGTCGACCTGACGGACGTAATGATCTCCTCGCAGAAAGCCAGTGTCTCGTTTCAGGCGCTGACCCAGGTTCGCAACAAACTGGTTCAGGCCTACCAAGACATCATGCAGATGCCGGTTTAAGGAAATTATTGAGTCATGGCAGAAGCAGCCGTTGATAACGTTCCAGCCAAGGCCACTCCGGTAGACGGCAAACCGCCGTTGTTCGGCCTGTCTTTCCTGGAAAATCTCTCCGAGATGACCATGCTGCGTCAGGTCGGCCTGTTGGTCGGCCTGGCTGCCAGCGTGGCGATTGGTTTCGCCGTGGTGTTGTGGTCCCAGCAGCCAGACTACCGTCCGTTGTACGGTAGCCTGGAGGGCATGGATGCCAAGCAAGTCATGGAGACCCTGGCTTCTGCCGACATTCCTTACACCGTCGAACCTAACTCTGGCGCCTTGCTGGTCAAGGCCGACGATGTCGCGCGTGCGCGCCTCAAGCTCGCCGCCGCTGGCGTGACGCCGACCGATGGCAACATCGGTTTCGAGATCCTCGACAAGGACCAGGGCCTGGGCACCAGCCAGTTCATGGAAGCGACCCGTTATCGTCGCGGCCTGGAAGGTGAGCTGGCGCGGACCATTTCCAGCCTGAACAACGTCAAGGGTGCGCGTGTGCACCTGGCGATTCCGAAAAGCTCGGTGTTCGTGCGCGATGAGCGCAAGCCGAGTGCTTCGGTATTGGTCGAACTGTATTCCGGCCGCTCCCTTGAGCCAGGCCAGGTCGTTGCCATTATCAATCTGGTGGCGACCAGCGTACCCGAGCTGAGCAAGTCGCAGATCACTGTGGTCGACCAGAAGGGCAACCTGCTGTCCGACCAGGCGGAAAATTCCGAACTGACCATGGCCGGCAAGCAATACGACTACAGCCGTCGCATGGAAGGCATGTTCACCCAGCGGGTACATAACATTCTGCAACCCATCCTCGGCAATGGTCGCTACAAGGCCGAAGTCTCCGCGGATGTGGATTTCAGCGCCGTCGAATCGACTTCCGAGCAGTTCAACCCGGATCAACCGGCGTTGCGCAGCGAGCAGTCGGTGAACGAGCAGCGTACCGCCAGCAATGGCCCGCAGGGCGTGCCCGGTGCCCTGAGCAACCAGCCGCCGTCGCCGGCCAGCGCGCCGCAAACCACCGGTGGTGCTACGGCGGCCGCCGGCATGGTGCAGCCAGGCCAGCCGCTGATCGATGCCAATGGCCAGCAAATCATGGATCCGGCCACCGGCCAGCCGATGCTCGCGCCGTACCCGGCCGACAAGCGCCAGCAATCGACCAAGAACTTCGAGCTCGACCGTTCCATCAGCCACACCAAGCAGCAGCAGGGCCGTTTGAATCGCCTGTCGGTCGCCGTGGTGGTGGACGACCAGGTCAAGGTCAACCCGGCCAACGGCGAAACCAGCCGTGCGCCGTGGACCGCCGACGAATTGGCGCGCTTCACTCGCCTGGTGCAGGACGCGGTCGGTTTCGACGCCAGCCGTGGCGACAGCGTCAGTGTGATCAACGTGCCGTTCTCCCTGGAGCGCGGTGAAGAAATCGCTGACATTCCGTTTTATTCGCAACCCTGGTTCTGGGATGTGGTCAAGCAAGTATTGGGTGTGTTGTTCATCCTGATACTGGTCTTCGGTGTGTTGCGTCCGGTGCTGAACAACATCACCGGTGGCGGCAAGAACAAGCAGTTGGCAGGCTTGGGCGATGTCGAGCTGGGAGGCATGGGCGGCCTGGATGGCGAATTGGCCAACGATCGCGTCAGCCTCGGCGGGCCGCAGAGCATCCTGCTGCCAAGCCCGAGCGAAGGCTACGACGCTCAGTTGAACGCCATCAAGAGTCTGGTGGCAGAAGACCCGGGTCGTGTGGCCCAGGTCGTGAAAGAGTGGATTAACGCAGATGAGTGATAATCGAGCCGCTGTTGCCAAATTGTCCCGGGTCGACAAAGCCGCGATCCTGCTGCTGTCCCTGGGTTCGACCGACGCCGCCCAAGTGCTGCGTCACATGGGCCCCAAAGAGGTCCAACGCGTGGGCGTGGCCATGGCGCAAATGGGCAACGTGCACCGTGAGCAGGTCGAGCAGGTGATGAGCGAATTCGTCGACATCGTCGGCGATCAGACCAGCCTGGGCGTCGGTTCCGACGACTACGTGCGCAAGATGCTGACCCAGGCACTGGGCGAGGACAAGGCCAACGGCCTCATCGACCGGATCCTGTTGGGTGGCAATACCAGCGGCCTGGACAGCCTCAAGTGGATGGAGCCGCGGGCGGTTGCCGACGTGATCCGTTACGAGCACCCGCAGATCCAGGCGATCGTGGTGGCTTACCTCGACCCCGACCAGGCTGGTGAAGTGCTCGGCAACTTCGATCACAAGGTGCGCCTGGACATCATCCTGCGGGTGTCGTCGCTCAACACCGTGCAGCCGGCGGCCCTGAAAGAATTGAACCAGATTCTCGAGAAGCAGTTCTCGGGCAACTCCAATGCCTCGCGCACCACCTTGGGTGGCATCAAGCGCGCGGCGGACATCATGAACTTCCTCGACAGTTCGATCGAAGGTCAGTTGATGGACTCGATCCGCGAAGTCGACGAAGACCTGTCCGGTCAGATCGAAGACCTCATGTTCGTGTTCAACAACCTGTCCGATGTCGACGACCGTGGCATCCAGGCGCTGTTGCGCGAAGTGTCGTCCGACGTGCTGGTGCTGGCCCTCAAGGGTTCGGACGAAGGCGTCAAGGAAAAGATCTTCAAGAACATGTCCAAACGAGCGGCCGAACTGTTGCGCGACGACCTCGAGGCCAAGGGCCCGGTGCGCGTCAGCGACGTGGAAACCGCACAGAAGGAAATCCTCACCATCGCCCGCCGCATGGCCGAAGCCGGGGAGATTGTTCTCGGTGGCAAGGGCGGCGAAGAGATGATCTAAGGTCGTTATGTCTGCCAAGAGTGATGAAGCACCCAGCGACCTGATCCGCGGCCGAGACGTCAGTAATTTCGACGTCTGGTCGCTGCCCAGCTTCGACCCCCACGTGCCCGAGCCTGAGCCGGAGCCCGTGGAGGAACTGCCGGAGATGGAGGAGGTGCCGCTGGAAGAAGTCCAGCCGCTGACCCTCGAGGAAGTCGAGAGCATTCGCCAGGAAGCCTATAACGAAGGCTTCGCCGTGGGCGAAAAGGAGGGCTTCCACAGCACCACGCTCAAGGTCCGCCAGGAAGCCGATGTGGCGTTGACGGCCAAGCTTCGTGCGTTGGAATCGCTGATGCTCAACCTGTTCGACCCGATTGCCGAGCAGGACACCCAGATCGAGAAATCCCTGGTGGGTTTGGTGCAACACATCGCCAAACAAGTGATCCAGCGCGAGCTGGCCATCGATTCGACCCAGATCGAAGAGGTGATGCGTGAAGCGCTCAAGCTGTTGCCGTTGGGCGTGGGCAACGTGCGGCTGTACATCAATCCCCAGGATTTCGAACTGGTCAAGGCCCTGCGCGAGCGCCATGAGGAAACCTGGCGCATCGTCGAGGATGCGACACTGCTGCCGGGCGGTTGTCGGGTGGAAACCGAACACAGCCGCATCGACGCCACGGTTGAAACACGCATCAGCCAGATCATGGCCAAATTGTTCGACCAGCTACACGAACAGGCCCTGCACCCGGCCGCCGCCGACCTGAGCCTGGAGTTGCCGGACGAACTCCAGGGTGACGTGGCGACGGTCGAGGAGGAATTGGACGTGCCTGAATTGGATACTTCTGTACTGGACAGCCGCGATGCGCCTTGAGCGAACCAGCTTCGGCAAGCGCCTGGGCAGCTACGCCGAGGCCAGTGAGCTGGCCGGCCAGCCGATCCTGGAAGGTCGCTTGCTGCGCATGGTTGGCCTGACCCTCGAAGCCGAGGGCCTGCGTGCCGCCATGGGCAGCCGCTGCATGGTGATCAACGACGACAGCTACCACCCGGTGCAGGTCGAAGCCGAAGTCATGGGTTTTTCCGGCAGCAAGGTCTTCTTGATGCCGGTGGGCAGTGTCGCCGGCATCGCCCCCGGCGCGCGCGTGGTGCCCCTGGCCGACAACGGTCGCCTGCCCATGGGCATGAGCATGCTCGGGCGCGTTCTGGACGGGGCCGGACGGGCCTTGGACGGCAAGGGCGGCATGAAAGCCGAAGACTGGGTGCCGATGGACGGCCCGACGATCAACCCTCTCAAGCGTGACCCCATCAGCGTGCCGCTGGACGTGGGCATCCGTTGCATCAACGGTTTGTTGACGGTCGGTCGCGGCCAGCGCCTGGGCCTGTTTGCCGGTACCGGCGTAGGTAAGAGTGTGCTGCTGGGCATGATGACCCGCTTCACCGAAGCCGACATTATCGTGGTGGGGCTGATCGGCGAGCGGGGCCGTGAGGTCAAGGAATTCATCGAGCACATCCTCGGCGAGGAAGGGCTCAAGCGTTCGGTCGTGGTGGCTTCGCCTGCGGACGATGCACCGCTGATGCGTATGCGGGCGGCGATGTATTGCACCCGTATCGCCGAGTATTTCCGCGACAAGGGCAAGAACGTCCTGCTGCTGATGGATTCGCTCACTCGTTTCGCCCAGGCCCAGCGGGAAATCGCCCTGGCCATCGGCGAGCCGCCGGCCACCAAGGGTTATCCGCCTTCGGTGTTCGCCAAGCTGCCGAAGCTGGTCGAGCGCGCCGGCAATGCGGAAAAGGGCGGCGGTTCCATCACCGCGTTCTATACCGTGCTGTCCGAAGGTGACGACCAGCAAGACCCCATCGCCGACTCGGCCCGAGGCGTACTCGACGGCCACATCGTGCTGTCCAGGCGCCTGGCCGAAGAAGGGCATTACCCGGCCATCGACATCGAGGCGTCCATCAGCCGGGTCATGCCGTCGGTGATCAGTGCCGAGCATATGAGGCGTGCCCAGCAGTTCAAGCAATATTGGTCGCGCTACCAGCAAAGCCGTGACCTGATCAGCGTCGGCGCCTATGTACCTGGTGGCGACCGCGAAACCGACACCGCCATCAGCCTTTACCCGGCGATGGCTGTTTATCTGCGCCAGAGCCTGAACGACAATATCGGCATGGGGGCCAGCGAGGCGCACCTGCAGACCATTTTCGCTCCGGTCGCTGGCGGATAACCGACCATGGCCACGAGTCGTGCGGCACGCCTGGCACCCGTGGTGGACATGGCGGAAAAGGCCGAGAAGACCGCCGTCCAGCGCCTGGCGTATTTCCAGGGGCAAGTGGCCGTTGCCGAGAGCAAGCTGGCAGACCTCGAGAACTTTCGACTCGAATATCAAGAACAGTGGATCGCCCGTGGCGCCCACGGGGTGTCGGGGCAGTGGTTGTTGGGTTACCAAGGATTTCTTGCGCAACTGGGCACTGCCATCGATCAGCAGCGCCAGAGCCTGGTCTGGCACCAGAACAACCTGGAGAAGGCCCGCCAGAGCTGGCAAGAAGCATTCGCCCGAGTCGAAGGGCTGCGCAAACTGGTGCAGCGCTATATCGATGAGGCGCGGCAACTGGAAGACAAGCGCGAACAGAAATTGCTCGATGAATTGTCCCAGCGCCTGCCGCGGCAGAATCCCTACTGATGGGAAACGAGGATTTTGTCGGATGAACGAGGCAAAACCTTGCTCAGACCTTTACCAGATGCTACACCTTGTACACGTATGTCCATGACAAGGAAGCCGATCATGTCAGTCGTTACCGAAGTATCCCCCGATGGGCATAAGCTGACGATCTCGATCAAGGGTCGATTCGATTTCGGGCGGCATCAGGAGTTTCGTGAGTCCTATGAGCGGCTCCACAAGAAACCTGACTCCATCGTGGTGGATTTGAAAGAAGCCACCTACCTCGACAGTTCCGCCTTGGGCATGCTCCTGCTGTTGCGCGATCATGCCGGTGGCGACCAGTCGGATATCCGCGTCGTCAACAGCAGCAGCGACGTCAAGAAAATCCTCGCGATCTCCAATTTCGACAAGCTGTTCGACATCAGTTGATCGCCATGCAATCGTCGTCGGAGCCACTGACGGTCCTGATTGCCGAAGACAGCGCCGCTGATCGACTGCTGCTGTCGACCATTGTCCGCCGCCAGGGCCACCATGTGCTCACGGCGGCCGATGGCGCCGAAGCGGTCGATGTCTATCTGGAGCAGCGTCCGCACCTGGTGCTGATGGACGCAATGATGCCGGTGATGGACGGCTTCGAAGCGGCGCAGAAAATCAAACAGTTGGCCGGGGACCAGTTGGTCCCGATCATTTTCCTCACCTCGCTGACTGAGAGCGAAGCCCTGGCCCGTTGCCTGGAAGCAGGTGGCGACGATTTCCTGGCCAAACCCTACAACCAAGTGATCCTGACGGCCAAGATCAAGGCCATGGACCGCTTGCGCCGGTTGCAGGCCACGGTGGTGGAACAGCGCGACCAGATCGCCCGGCACCATGATTATCTGCTCAACGAACAACGGGTCGCCAAGGCCGTGTTCGACAAGATCGCCCACTCCGGTTGCCTGAGCGCGCCGAACATCCGTTATTTGCAATCCCCCTACGCCTTGTTCAACGGCGACCTGCTGCTGGCCGCGTTCAACCCGGCCGGCGACATGCACATCCTGTTGGGGGATTTCACCGGGCACGGCTTGCCGGCGGCGGTCGGCGCGATGCCCCTGGCGGAAGTGTTCTACGGGATGACGGCCAAGGGCTATGGGCTGGCGCAAATCCTGCGGGAGATGAATGCCAAGCTCAAACGCATCCTGCCAGTGGATATGTTCTGCTGCGCGACGCTGTTATGCCTGAGCTTCCAGCGTTGCACGGTGGAGATCTGGAACGGCGGCATGCCCGATGGTTACCTGCATGACAGCCTCAGTGGCGTGCGCACGCCCTTACCGGCGCGACACCTGCCATTGGGCGTGCTCACCCCGCAGCTGTTCGATGACCGCACCGAAGTGCATCCGATGTCGCTGGGGGACCGGGTGTTCCTGCTGTCCGATGGCGTCATCGAGACCAGTGACCGCGACGACCAGCCGTTTGGCGTGGAGCGGTTGCAGCAGGTGTTTTCGGCCAACCGTGAGCCCGACCGTCTTTTCGAGGATATCCAGCAGGCGCTGCTGGATTTTCGTGGTGAGGCCCGTGACGACTTCAGCATGGTCGAGGTGCGGCTGGTCGCTCCGACGCAACTCAATCCGCCACCACCGGTCTATTCCGATAGCGGCCAGTCCAGCCCGCTGGATTGGTCGGTGAGCTTCGAGTTCCGTGCGCAGACCCTCAAGCGCTTCAACCCGATGCCCTACCTGTTGCAGTTGCTGCTGGAGGTGCATGGGCTCAGGGCGCAGAGTGGCGCCCTTTACAGCGTCATGTCGGAGCTCTACTCCAATGCCCTGGATCACGGGGTGCTGGGCCTCGATTCGAGTCTCAAGCGTGATGCGGCGGGTTTCGCCCGCTACTACAGGGAGCGCAATACGCGCCTGGATGAGTTGAGCGACGGTTACGTGCGGGTGCACTTGCACGTTTCGCCAAACGGCGAGGGCGGACGCCTGGCCATCGAAGTCGAGGACAGTGGCGAAGGGTTCGATGTCGCCCGGGTGCTGGCACGGCCCGTGGACAGTGATCGATTGTCGGGGCGCGGCGTGAGCCTGGTTCGCCAACTGAGCCATCAGGCCAGTTGGTCAGACGATGGTCGTAGTGCGCGCGTGGAGTTTTTCTGGGAGGCTCTGGCATAATTGGGGCCATTCTTGATCAGGGAGCGAACAAGTGAACGAGATTCATCTGGACCGCGACGTGCTTAGCACGTTGAAGGAAGTCATGGAGGAGGGGTATCCGGAGTTGCTGGATACGTTTCTCAACGACTCCGAGGCTCGCCTGCGCGTGCTGCACGAAGCACGGGACGCTGAAAAACTGAGCGCTACCGCCCACAGTTTCAAGGGCAGCAGCAGCAACATGGGCGCCATTCGCCTGGCCGAGCTGTGCGGCGAGCTGGAGCAGCGTGCCAAGCAGCCGTCCTTGGGCGGCATCGAAAACCTGGTCAACGAAATCGACAGCGAATTCGCCCATGTCCGCAAGCTGTGCCGGGAAGAGCGTGAAGGTTTCCACTGCTGAGATTTGACGGTCGGGTAAAGCGTTGGCCCGTGCCTTGCATTACCTAGTCTCGACTGTACCTATGATTCCAGTACAGCGGAGACCTTTTTATGCCCGTCACCCCTAATTCATTGCTTCAGGCCTCCGTCCAGGCCAAGCCCCAGGCCGCCGTCAATTCACCGGCAGCGGCCCCGGACCTCGGGGATAGAGCCTCCAGCTTCGCTCAAGTCTTCGCCAAGCAGGCACCTGCCAAAGCCGCGGCGGCCCCTGAGCCCGTGGTGAAACCGGCGCGCGACAAGGCCGCTGACAACACCGTCAAAAAAGACGCCGGCAACGAAACCCCTGCCGCCCCGGAACCGACGGTTGCCGATAGCGGCAAACCCTTGCCCGCGGACAAACCCCCGAGCACCGACGACAAAGCGGCCAGCGATAACGATGCCGACGCGGCTGAAGCGCCGGTGGCGGATGCGGCACCGGTCGATCCGAGCCTCGACCCAGGCGCGCTGGCGGACATGGCGGTGCCGGTCGCGACAGCCCCGGCCGAACCTGCCCCCGTAGTGGTTACGGCTGAGGCTCAGGTAACGACTGCGGTCGCGGCACCGGTTGTCCCATTGGCCGCACCGGCCCAGCCTGCGGTTCCGGTCGTCGATCCAGCCTTCGACCCACAAGCCGATCCGCTCGACGCATTGCCCGCCTTGCGCTTGGCGATGGAGCAGAGCGGTCATGTTTCCGCCAGCAGCCAGGCGCAGCCCAAGAGCGCTGCCCCGGCGTCGCTCGACGGCGAGCCGACTTCAGCGCAGACCTTCGCCGCCGGCATGGCCAGCATGCTCGGCGTGCAAGCCGACCAGAACAGCACGGAGTCCGGCAGCCAGGGCGGTGACAAGGCCTTCGGCGGCTTGATCAGCGAGGGCCTCAAGGATTTGGGCGCCGCGTCCAGTGACACCCGCGTAGACGATTTCGCCAACCGCCTGGCTGCACTGACCCAGGCCGCCACGCCCAAAACCGCCAACGCGGTGCCGATCAACCAACCTATCGCGATGAACCAGAGCGGTTGGACCGAAGAGGTGGTGAACCGGGTGATGTACCTGTCCAGCGTCAATCTCAAGGCGGCCGACATCCAATTGCAGCCCGCCGAACTCGGACGCCTGGATATCCGGGTGAACATGGTGCCGGACCAGCAGACCCAGGTCACCTTCATGAGCGCCCACTCCGGCGTTCGCGAAGCCCTCGAAGGCCAGATGCATCGCCTGCGGGACAGTTTTGCCCAGCAGGGCATGGGCCAGGTCGACGTCAGCGTGTCGGACCAATCCCGTGGTTCGCAGAACCAGGAGCAGCAAGCCCAGCAGCAGGCCCGGGCGGGGCGTTCGACCTCTTCCGGTGGACCGGTGGAAGCCGGGGATGAAGCCACTGCGGCCAGCATCGCTGAAGTGGCCGCCAGCACGACCAGCGTCATCGGCACCAGCGCGGTCGACTACTACGCCTGATCCAATGACGTTTTCCCCCTGTGGGAGCGGGCTTGCTCGCGAAGGCGGTGTGTCAGTCGACATAGTTGTTAACTGACACACCGCCTTCGCGAGCAAGCCCGCTCCCACACTGGTTTATGGGGGGTCTGAAGATCGTATCTGCCCGTCATCCCAAGTGCCGACACTTCTGGCATAACACTTGCTCCAGCCTTGCCGTGCAACAGTGAAAACCCCGATTAGTGACGGATTATTGGCATGGCGAAGAGCGAAGCAGCAGCTGTAAAAGACCCTGCAACCAAAGGCAAACTCAAGCTGATCATCATGATCGTGGTGGGTTTGCTCCTGGCGATCGGCGTGTCCGTGGGGGCAACCTGGTATTTCATGCACAGCGCTCAAAGCAAACCGGCGGCGGCAGCGGCCGAAGTCGCGCCAGTGGGCAAGCAGCCGGCGATTTTCGAACCGATGGCGCCGGCCTTCGTGGCCAACTACACCGTGAACGGTCGCCAACGCTACATGCAGGTCAGCATTACGTTGCAGGGGCGCAACCAGGCTGACCTGGAAGCGCTTCGGGTCCACATGCCGCTGATTCGCAACAACCTGGTGATGCTGTTTTCCGGACAGAGTTTCGACACCCTGGCCACCCCCGTCGGCCAGGAAATGCTGCGCCAGAAAGCCACGGCCAGCGTGCAGGAAGTGGCTCAGAAAGAGCTCGGCAAAGTGGTGATCGAACAGTTGCTCTTCACTAACTTCGTATTGCAGTAGGAACACGACATGGCCGTGCAGGACCTGCTGTCCCAGGACGAAATCGATGCGCTGTTGCATGGTGTCGACGACGGTCTGGTACAGACCGAAAACGCTGCTGAACCGGGCAGCGTCAAAAGCTACGACCTGACCAGCCAGGATCGCATCGTTCGCGGACGCATGCCGACCCTGGAAATGATCAACGAGCGTTTCGCCCGGTACACCCGCATCAGCATGTTCAACATGCTGCGCCGCTCGGCCGATGTGGCCGTGGGTGGCGTGCAGGTGATGAAGTTCGGCGAGTACGTGCATTCGCTGTACGTGCCCACCAGCCTCAACCTGGTGAAGATCAAGCCGTTGCGCGGTACTGCGTTGTTCATCCTCGACGCCAAACTGGTGTTCAAGCTGGTGGACAACTTCTTCGGCGGCGACGGTCGTCACGCCAAGATCGAAGGTCGCGAATTCACCCCGACCGAGCTGCGAGTGGTGCGCATGGTGCTGGAGCAGGCCTTCATCGATTTGAAGGAAGCCTGGCAGGCGATCATGGAAGTGAACTTCGAGTACATCAACTCGGAAGTGAACCCGGCCATGGCCAACATCGTCGGGCCGAGCGAAGCCATCGTGGTCTCGACCTTCCACATCGAACTCGATGGCGGTGGCGGCGACCTGCACGTGACCATGCCGTATTCGATGATCGAGCCGGTGCGGGAAATGCTTGACGCCGGTTTCCAGTCGGACCTCGACGACCAGGATGAACGCTGGATCAACGCCTTGCGCCAGGACGTGCTCGACGTCGATGTGCCGATCGGCGCGACGGTCGCCCGGCGCCAACTGCGCCTGCGGGATATCTTGCACATGCAGCCGGGTGACATCATTCCGGTCGAAATGCCCGACGAAATGATCATGCGCGCCAATGGCGTACCGGCCTTCAAGGTCAAGATGGGCTCTCACAAAGGCAACCTGGCGTTGCAGGTGATCGAGCCGATCGAACGCCGCTGAGCGGTGTCGAATTTTTAAGTTTGCGTTTCTAACTGATTTTTGCCCGCCGAGGACAAATGATGGCTAACGATATGAACACCCAGGATGACCAGGCGCTGGCCGACGAATGGGCCGCGGCCCTGGAAGAAACCGGCGATGCCGGGCAGGCTGACATCGATGCCTTGCTGGCCGCCGATAGCGGTAACCACGGCTCCAATCGCTTGCCGATGGAAGAGTTTGGCAGCGTGCCCAAGAGCAATGAACAGGTGACGCTGGACGGGCCGAACCTGGACGTGATCCTCGATATTCCGGTGTCCATCTCCATGGAAGTGGGCAGCACCGATATCAACATCCGCAACCTGTTGCAGCTCAACCAGGGCTCGGTGATCGAGCTGGATCGCCTGGCCGGCGAGCCACTCGACGTGCTGGTCAACGGCACCTTGATCGCCCATGGCGAAGTGGTGGTGGTCAACGAGAAGTTCGGCATTCGCCTGACGGACGTGATCAGCCCGAGCGAACGCATCAAGAAGTTGCGCTGAGTGAAAGGTTTCCTCGCCGCAGCGTCGATGCTGCCCTTGAGCGTGCTGGCGGCCGAACCGGTTGCCACGGCCGCCGTTGCGCCGATGTCGGGCACGGGTATCGCCGGGCAACTGGCGCAACTGGTGCTCGGCTTGCTCCTGGTGCTGGGCTTGATCTTCTTTCTCGCCTGGTTGTTGCGGCGCGTGCAACAGGCGGGGCCGGCCGGCAAGGGCCAGGTCATCGACATCGTCGGTTCCCGCGCGCTCGGGCCGCGCGACCGGCTGGTGCTGGTGCAGGTCGGCAACGAGCAGATCCTGCTGGGCCTGAGCCCGGGCACCATCACTGCGTTGCACGTCCTCAAGGAGCCGGTACAGGTACCCTCCACCGAGTCGGCCAGCCCCGAATTTGCCCAGCGCCTCATGGAGCTGCTGGGGAAAGACCAGAAGGATAAAAAGTAATGCCGTTGCGCATTCTGTTGGCATTGGCCCTGATGCTGGCCGCACCGTTGGCGTTCGCCGCGGACCCGCTGTCGATCCCGGCGATCACCCTGGGAACCAACGCCGAAGGGGCCCAGGAATACTCGGTCAGCCTGCAGATCCTGCTGATCATGACCGCGCTGAGTTTCATTCCGGCGTTCGTCATGCTGATGACCAGCTTCACCCGGATCATTATTGTCTTTTCGATCCTGCGCCAGGCCCTGGGTCTGCAACAGACCCCCTCGAACCAGATCCTCACTGGCATGGCGCTGTTCCTGACCATGTTCATCATGGCGCCCGTGTTCGACCGGGTGAACCGGGATGCGCTGCAGCCTTACCTGGCGGAACAACTCAGCGCCCAGGATGCCGTAGCCAAGGCCCAGGTGCCGATCAAGGACTTCATGCTGGCCCAGACTCGCAGCAGTGACTTGGAATTGTTCATGCGCCTGTCCAAGCGCACCGACATCCCGAGTGCCGACCAGGCACCGCTGACCATCCTGGTGCCGGCGTTCGTGACGTCCGAGCTGAAGACCGCGTTCCAGATCGGTTTCATGATTTTCATCCCGTTCCTGATCATCGACCTGGTGGTCGCCAGCGTACTGATGGCCATGGGTATGATGATGCTCTCGCCGCTGATCATTTCCCTGCCGTTCAAGATCATGCTGTTTGTATTGGTGGATGGCTGGGCGCTGATCATCGGTACCCTGGCGGGCAGTTTCGGCGGTGTTTAGGCCTCTTGTACGGGTAGGACAATATGACGCCTGAAGTAGCGGTAGACCTGTTCCGTGAAGCGCTCTGGCTGACGACTATGATGGTTGCCATCCTGGTGATCCCCAGCCTGCTGGTGGGCTTGCTGGTGGCGATGTTCCAGGCTGCGACCCAGATCAACGAACAGACCTTGAGCTTCCTGCCGCGCCTGTTGGTGATGCTGGTGACGTTGATCGTCGCCGGCCCCTGGATGGTACAGACCTTCATGGAATACATCCTGCAGTTGTACGGCAGTATTCCGCAGTTGATCGGCTGACCCCATGTCGATGCTCGAGCTGACGGACACCCAGATCAGCACGTGGGTGGCATCGTTCATTCTGCCGCTGTTTCGCGTCACCGCGGTGCTGATGAGCATGCCGATCTTCGGCACGACACTGGTGCCAACTCGGGTGCGTTTGTACTTCGCCCTGGCGATCACGGTGGTTATCGCACCTGGGCTGCCACCGATGCCGCCGGTCAATGCCCTGGACCTCAGTGCGCTGATGCTGGTGGCCGAGCAGATTCTCATCGGTGCCTTGATGGGGTTCTCGCTGCAACTGTTCTTCCAGGCCTTTGTGGTGGCCGGGCAAATCATTTCGATCCAGATGGGCATGGCCTTCGCGTCCATGATCGACCCCACCAATGGCGTCAACACCGCGGTGATCGGCCAGTTCCTGACGATGCTGGTGACCCTGTTGTTCCTCGCCATGAACGGGCATCTGGTGGTGTTCGAGGTCTTGACCGAGAGCTTTACCACCATGCCAGTGGGTAGCGCATTGCTGGTCAATCATTTCTGGGACATCGCCGGCAAGCTCGGCTGGGTCCTCGGCGCCGCGATGGTGCTGGTATTGCCGGCGATCACGGCGTTGCTGGTGGTCAACATCGCGTTTGGCGTGATGACCCGGGCGGCGCCGCAATTGAATATTTTCTCCATCGGTTTCCCGTTGACCCTGGTGCTGGGCCTGGTGATTTTCTGGGTCAGCCTGGGGGATATCCTCAACCAGTATCAGCCGCTGGCCACCCAGGCCTTGCAGCTGCTGCGCGACATGGCACAGGCACGCTGAACCATGGCCGAGAGCGAGAGTGGTCAGGACAAGACAGAAGACCCCACGGAAAAGCGCCTGCGCGAATCCCGTGAAAAGGGCGAGATCGCCCGCTCGAAGGAACTCAACACGCTGGCGGTGATGCTGGCCGGGGCGGGTGGGTTGTTGATTTATGGCGGCGGGTTGGCCTTGGACCTGCTGGAAATCATGCGCCTGAATTTCTCCCTGCCTCGCGAAGTACTGCTCTCTCCGGGGTCCATGTCCCAGCATCTGCTGCACTCGGGCAAGATCGCGATCCTGGCGGTGCAGCCGATCCTGATCTGCCTGTTGCTGGCTGCGGTGATCGGCCCGATTTCCCTGGGCGGCTGGTTATTCGCCGCCGGAAGTCTGGCCCCCAAGTTCAGTCGGATGAATCCGGCCGCCGGCCTCAAGCGCATGTTTTCCACCACGGCGCTGATGGAGTTGCTCAAGGCATTCGGGAAGTTCCTGCTGGTTCTGTTCGTTGCGCTGACGGTGTTGCAGGCCGACATCGACGATCTGCTGCGCATCGCTCACGAACCGCTGGAGCAGGCCATTATCCACAGCGTGCAATTAGTGGGCTGGAGCACGTTGTGGATGGCCTGCGGCTTGATCCTGATTGCTGCGATCGATGTGCCGATCCAGCTCTATCAGAGCAAGCAGAAGCTGATGATGACCAAGCAGGAGATACGCGACGAACACAAGGATCAGGAAGGCAAGCCGGAGGTCAAGCAACGGATTCGCCAGTTGCAGCGCGAGGTCTCCCAGCGGCGGATGATGGCGGCGATCCCCGACGCCGATGTGGTCATCACCAACCCGACGCACTACGCTGTCGCCCTCAAGTACGACCCCGAAAAAGGCAACGCTCCCGTGTTGCTGGCCAAGGGCAGTGACTTCCTGGCACTGAAGATCCGCGAGATCGCCGTGGCCAATGAAGTGATGCTGCTCGAATCCCCGGCGTTGGCGCGATCAATCTACTACTCCACCGAACTCGACCAGGAAATCCCTGGGGGGCTGTATTTGGCTGTTGCGCAGGTATTGGCCTACGTTTATCAGATTCGCCAGCACCGCGCCGGCAAGGGCAAACGCCCCGATCCGCTGAGGGATCTGCCCATTCCGCCGGAGCTGCGACGGGATACGTGAGTTAAATTTCGCGTGTGATGACTTCTGGTCATCACCAGAGGTCTTTATACAATTCGCGCTCCTAAACAAAATACTTGTCCTTAATACTCTGGATCTCGGCGTTAACTTCATTGGTTATGGCGCTTCTAATTGATTCCATTTTTTTTGTATATAAAGAAGCTATCCATGGATTAATATCCTTGTGTCTTTTTGTTGCAAAGTAAATATGCTGTGAAATTTGTGTATGCGCTATCCATTTCCTGCTCTCGTCTATTCGTTTAAATAAGGGAGCGTAGCGTGCCAGGTCATCGGTCGCTGCTTTATATACAGCCGTAGATTGAGTTGTTGGGTAGTGGCTTAGCAGCTTGTTTTGCGCCGCCTCATGAACCAGGCGTCTTAGTAGTGAGGGGTCTTGCGGGGGAACATCGATTGAATCTATGAGAAGTTTGTCTTGATTAAAGGCTGCGTGTTGTGCCTCATTTACGCGCCTATAAATACCGCCTTCTAAATCAAGGATGCGTTGATACATCTTGTGGGCCTTATCAGCAGGAACTCCGCGTTTTGACACGTAGAAGTTGTTGATAACGACTTTTTTGCCAAATATCTTAGCAAAAAAATTTGGTAGGTGTCCTGTTGGGTCGATTTTGTTAATTGGATCTCCCAAGCAGTATGTATACGAATTCAATCCCCCCCTCCCAAATGGACTCCAACTATCCGGACTATTAAACCGCATCAAAACCGGATTGAACGCCCGATAACCATTCCCCAGCAAATAATGCCCGGTCACCGGATCCGGTCGCTGTCCATTGAAGCCGAGCAGGCTCAACAAGCCGTTGCCGATAGTTCGATTGCCGTAGGGCGAATAGGCATGGGATTGCGATTCATTGCAGGCAATGGCCTGTAGCACCGAGCGTTGTTGATCGGTCGCCAATAGTGTTGCCTGCCTTAGGTTGCCCTGAGTTTCAGTCAGGGCCAGCAGTTGGTCGCCGTGTTGAACGATTGACCGGTTGATCACACCTTCGATTTCGGTGGCCAGGCGCGATTTACAGTAGAACCGCTGGGTCGGAGCATGCGTCGCCAGCGCGTGGTGGGTGAGGCGGTCCAGTGGGTCATAGCGGTAAGTGCAGAGGCGCGTGGCTGACATGACCGAGGCTCCGTTCGGGTGAGGCTCCGTTGGATTATCGGGGTTGGGATGCAGAGGGGGAACTAGCAGAACTGTTAGGTTTGCCTGGAAAGCGACAGGCCCCGTGGCGAGGGAGCTTGCTCCCGCTCGGTTGCGCAGCGACCGCCATAACGCAGGTGTGCCTGATGTTTCGTATTCGGCTGGTTTCGGGGCCGCTTCGCGACCCAGCGGGAGCAAGCTCCCTCGCCACAAGGTGCGTAGTTTGCCTTAGGTGAACAGCATGACCCTGTGGGAGCGAGCCTGCTCGCGAATGCGGTAATCCAGTCCATGCAAATGTTGACTGACAAATCGCAATCGCGAGCAGGCTCGCTCCCACAGGGTTGAATGTGCGTCAGCCGCTCTATTTCAGTCTTCAAGAAAAGTTGGAAGGCTTCTTGCAATACCCCGTCTGCGCCCCTTCCGGGCGTCAAAAGTTTGCTTCACAGGAACGGGGAATTTTGGTGGATCGCTCTCAGTTACTCAGCTCTGCACGCAGCAATGTCGTAGACCTCAGCCGGGGTAATCTGGGCGTGCCGCTGTTGCTGCTGGTCATGCTCGCCATGATGATGTTGCCGGTGCCGCCGTTCCTGCTGGACGTGTTCTTCACGTTCAACATCGCCCTGTCGATCGTGGTGCTGCTGGTGTGCGTCTACGCCCTGCGGCCGCTGGATTTCGCCGTGTTCCCGACCATCCTGCTGGTGGCCACGCTGTTGCGCCTGGCGCTGAACGTGGCGTCCACCCGGGTGGTGATGATTCATGGCCAAGAAGGCCACGCCGCCGCCGGTAAGGTGATCCAGGCCTTCGGTGAGGTGGTGATCGGCGGTAACTACGTGGTCGGTATCGTGGTTTTTGCGATCTTGATGATCATCAACTTCGTCGTGGTGACCAAGGGCGCCGGGCGGATTTCCGAGGTGAGCGCACGTTTCACCCTCGATGCGATGCCCGGCAAGCAGATGGCGATCGACGCCGACCTCAACGCCGGCCTGATCGACCAGAGCCAGGCCAAGCTGCGTCGCCTGGAAGTGGCCCAGGAAGCCGAGTTCTACGGCTCCATGGACGGTGCCAGCAAATTCGTGCGCGGTGACGCCATCGCCGGCCTGTTGATTCTGTTTATCAACCTGATCGGCGGCATGGCCGTCGGCATCTTTCAGCACGGCATGACCTTCGGCGATGCCGGCAAGGTTTACGCCTTGTTGACCATTGGTGACGGTTTGGTGGCGCAATTGCCATCACTGCTGTTATCCACAGCCGCCGCGATCATGGTGACCCGTGCTTCGGGCTCCGAAGACATGGGCAAGCAGATCAGTCGCCAAATGTTCGCCTCGCCCAAGGCCCTGGCCGTTGCCGCCGGCCTGATGGCGGTGATGGGCCTGGTGCCTGGCATGCCGCATTTCTCCTTCCTGAGCATGGCGGCCCTGGCGGCTGGCGGTGCCTACCTGTTCTGGAAGAAGCAGAACGTGCAGAAAGTCCAGGCCCTGCAAGAGGTCAAGCGCCAGCAGGAACTGCTGCCGTCGCCGGCCCGCGCCATGGAAACCAAGGAATTGGGCTGGGATGACGTGACGCCCATCGACATGATCGGCCTGGAAGTCGGTTATCGCCTGATTCCGTTGGTCGACCGCAACCAGGGTGGTCAGTTGCTGGCGCGGATCAAGGGGGTGCGCAAGAAGCTCTCCCAGGACCTGGGCTTCCTGATGCCCACCGTGCACATCCGCGACAACCTCGACCTGGCGCCGAGCGCCTATCGCCTGACACTGATGGGCGTGATCCTGGCCGAAGCCGAGATCTACCCCGACCGCGAGCTGGCGATCAACCCTGGCCAGGTCTACGGCAGCCTCAACGGCATCACCGCCAAGGATCCGGCTTTTGGCCTGGAGGCGGTGTGGATCGAAATCAGCCAGCGGGCCCAGGCCCAGTCCCTCGGCTACACCGTGGTGGACGCCAGTACCGTGGTGGCGACCCACTTGAACCAGATTCTGTACAAGCACTCCAGCGAGTTGATTGGCCACGAAGAAGTCCAGCAACTCCTGCAAGTACTGGCCAAAGGCTCGCCGAAGCTCGCTGAAGAGTTGGTGCCGGGCGTGGTTTCGTTGTCGCAGTTGCTCAAGGTCCTGCAAGCGTTGTTGGCCGAGCAAGTGCCCGTGCGCGACATACGCAGTATTGCCGAAGCCATCGCCAACAACGCGTCCAAGAGTCAAGATACCGCCGCCCTGGTGGCCGCGGTTCGGGTCGGCGTATCCCGCGCAATCGTCCAAAGCATTGTAGGCACTGAGTCTGAGCTGCCTGTTATCACCTTGGAGCCAAGGTTGGAACAGATATTGCTCAATAGTCTGCAGAAGGCAGGACAAGGCTCGGAAGAGGGTGTTCTGCTGGAGCCAAGCATGGCCGAGAAGCTGCAGCGTTCGCTGATCGAGGCAGCCCAGCGGCAAGAGATGCAAGGCCAACCGGTGATCCTGCTGGTGGCCGGTCCGATTCGCGCGATGCTCTCGCGATTCGGACGCCTCGCGGTCCCGGGGCTGCATGTGCTGGCGTACCAGGAAATACCGGACAACAAGCAAGTGACCATCGTTGCGACAGTAGGGCCCAACGGCTGAGGTAGTGGTTTATGCAAGTGAAGCGTTTTTTCGCCGCAGACATGCGTCAGGCCATGAAACTGGTTCGTGACGAGCTGGGCGCTGAAGCAGCCATCATTGGCAACCGTCGTATCGCCGGCGGTGTCGAGCTGACGGCGGCCCTGGATTACAAATTGTCGGCGCTGGCGCCACGGGTTCCGAACATGGAACTTGAAGACGAGCTGCGCAAGACTCAATCGCGCATCGCCAGCGCCCAGGCCGAACTGAGCCTGCGCAGCAGCGAAGGCGAAGGTGCGCCGGGCACCAATCGTCAATTGTTCGCCGGTCAGCCGCTGACCGCCGGCCTGCCGTTGACCGCCGCCGAACCGCTGATGGAACAGGTCCAGGCCGAACCGCGTCGTCCAGAGCCGGCACCTGCCGCGCCAGCCCGTGGGCTTGACCCGCGCGCCCTGGACTCGATGCGCTTCGAACTCAACAGCCTGCGCGAGCTGATGGAAGTCCAGCTCGGCTCCCTGGCCTGGAACCAGCTGCAAGGCAGCCGTCCGGCCCAGGCCAACCTGTGGCGTCGCCTGCAACGCATCGGCCTGTCCGGCCCGTTGTCCCGCGACCTGCTGGCGCTGATCAATGGTATCGAAGAGCCGCGCCAGGCCTGGCGCATGCTGCTGGCGCACCTGGCACGCATGATTGCCACGCCGGAAGTCGAGCCGCTGGAAGAGGGCGGGGTCATTGCCATGGTCGGTCCTGCCGGCATGGGCAAGACCACCACCCTGGCCAAGCTCGCCGCCCGTTATGTACTCAAGTACGGCGCCCAGAGCATCGCCCTGGTAAGCATGGACAGTTTCCGCATCGGTGCCCAGGAACAACTCAAGACCCTGGGCCGGATCCTCAATGTGTCGGTAACCCATGTGGATCCGGGCCAATCCCTGGCCCAGGCGCTGGAGCCGCTGCTGCGCAAACGCGTCGTGCTGATCGATACCGCCGGCCTGCAAGCCAGCGATCCGGCCCTGCGCATGCAGCTCGAAAGCCTGGCCGGACGCGGTATCAAGTCAAAAAATTATCTCGTGTTGGCAACCACCAGCCAGAAACAGGTTCTAACCGCCGCATACCACAGCTACAAACGCTGCGGGCTGGCCGGCTGCATCCTGACTAAGCTGGACGAAACGGCAAGCCTGGGCGAGGTGTTGAGCCTGGCGATCGGTCATGAACTGCCGGTGGCCTACCTGACCGACGGGCCGCGGATCCCGGATGATTTGCATCTGCCGCGCCGTCATCAACTGGTCAGTCGTGCCGTGAGTGTGCAAATGCAGGAAGAACCCAGCGAAGAAGCCATGGCTGACATGTTCGCTGACATCTACCACAGCCCGACCAAGCAGGTCGGCTGAGGTAATCATGAATATTTTTTGTACCTACATCGATGGTCTGCCATGCATTGTTCCGTATGCGAACGCGCAGCCAGTAATGTGGCCTCCGTCTAAGAAGACAAGGTAAAGAACGAACATGGGCAGCATGCATCCCGTACAGGTGATCGCGGTGACCGGCGGCAAAGGTGGCGTCGGGAAGACTAACGTGTCAGTGAACTTGTCCCTGGCTCTGGCAGAGCTTGGCCGACGGGTCATGCTGCTGGACGCCGACCTGGGCCTGGCGAACGTCGACGTGTTGCTGGGGCTTACCCCCAAACGCACCCTGGCGGACGTGATCGAAGGCCGTTGCGAACTGCGCGACGTGCTGTTGCAGGGGCCGGGCGGGATTCGCATCGTGCCGGCTGCCTCCGGCACCCAGAGCATGGTTCACCTGACCCCGGCGCAGCACGCGGGCCTGATCCAGGCGTTCAGCGACATCGGCGATAACCTCGATGTGCTGGTAATCGATACCGCGGCCGGCATCGGCGACTCGGTCGTCAGTTTCGTGCGCGCCGCCCAGGAAGTGCTGCTGGTGGTCTGCGACGAACCGACGTCCATCACCGACGCCTATGCCCTGATCAAACTGCTTAACCGCGACTATGGCATGAACCGCTTCCGCGTCCTGGCCAACATGGCCCAGAGCCCGCAGGAAGGACGCAACCTGTTCGCCAAGTTGACGAAGGTCACCGATCGCTTCCTGGACGTCGCCCTACAATACGTCGGTGCAGTGCCTTACGACGAAAGCGTGCGCAAGGCCGTCCAGAAGCAACGTGCCGTTTATGAAGCCTTTCCACGTTCCAAATGCGCGCTGGCGTTCAAGGCGATCGCCCAGAAGGTCGATACCTGGCCGCTGCCGGCCAACCCCCGCGGGCATCTGGAGTTTTTCGTCGAGCGTCTTGTGCAACAAACAGCAGGGCCCGTGTTATGACAGCCAGCGGTTACAACCATCTCTACAAAAAATCGGCACGGGACGCCCAATACGAATTGATCGAGCGTTATGCGCCACTGGTCAAGCGTATCGCCTATCACTTGCTGGCGCGGTTGCCGGCCAGTGTCCAGGTCGAGGATTTGATCCAGGCCGGCATGATCGGCCTGCTTGAAGTGTCGAACAAATACGACGCCAGCAAGGGCGCCAGTTTCGAGACCTATGCCGGTATTCGCATTCGTGGGGCGATGCTCGATGAAGTCCGCAAGGGCGATTGGGCGCCGCGTTCGGTGCACCGCAATACCCGCATGGTCAGTGACGCGATTCGGGCAATCGAAGCTAAAACTGGGCGTGACGCTAAAGATCACGAGGTTGCGGCCGAACTCCAGTTGAGTCTCGATGATTATTACGGGATTTTGAACGATACCTTGGGCAGTCGCCTGTTCAGCTTCGACGACCTCTTGCAGGACGGCGAGCACGAAGGGCTGCATGAGGATAACGCGAGTGCTCACATGGAGCCGTCACGTGACCTGGAAGATGAACGTTTCCAGAGCGCGCTGGCGGATGCGATTGCCAATTTGCCGGAACGTGAGCGACTGGTCTTGGCGCTGTACTACGACGAAGAGCTGAACCTCAAGGAAATCGGTGAGGTCCTGGGGGTCAGCGAATCTCGGGTCAGCCAGTTACACAGCCAGTGCGCGGCCCGCTTGCGGGGCCGTTTGGGGGAGTGGCGAGCGCGCTGACAGGCAGTGTGGGGACACTGCGAGCGGGGCTGGCATGGCGTTGCCGGGTCAGTTTCCATCCGTTGTGCTCCAGACCGTTGTCGAGTGTTGTGCCGGAATTGATTGAAATGGCGCGTCCAGGTGCTGGGCGCGTTTAAGACTGCTTGGAGGTCGAATTGGACAAGAACATGAAAATCCTCATCGTTGATGACTTCTCAACGATGCGGCGGATCATAAAAAACCTGTTGCGTGACCTTGGGTTCACCAACACGGTCGAGGCGGATGATGGCGTCACAGCCATTCCGGTCCTCAACAGCGGGAGCATCGACTTTCTGGTGACTGACTGGAACATGCCCGGCATGACCGGTATCGACTTGCTGCGCCATGTGCGCGCCGACGAAAAACTCAAGCACCTCCCGGTGCTGATGGTGACTGCCGAAGCCAAACGCGAGCAGATCATCGAAGCGGCCCAGGCCGGTGTAAACGGCTATGTGGTCAAGCCCTTCACGGCCCAGGCGTTGAAAGAGAAGATCGAAAAAATCTTCGAACGCATCGGTTAACGGCGCCACGGGGGAGCTATGGACAACGAATCTTCAATGGGCGATTTCGAATCGACCCTGAAAAAACATGCCCGCGAACTGGTCGACAGCCTTGAAAAAGGTCGCTTTGGCGATGCGGTTCAAATGATCCATGAGCTCAACCAGACCCGTGACCGTGGTCTGTATCAGGAAGTGGGCAAGCTCACGCGTGAACTGCACAGCGCGATTGTCAATTTCCAGATCGACCCGCACATGCCGCAGGCCGAGGAAGTCTCGCAGATCACCGACGCCACCGAGCGCCTGGGCTATGTGGTCAAGCTGACCGAGGCCGCGGCCAACCGCACCATGGACCTGGTGGAAAGCGCAACACCGCTGGTCAATGGCCTGAGTGAAGAGGCCCAGGCCTTGAGCACCGACTGGGGCCGGTTCATGCGTCGCGAAGTCGGTGCTGAAGAGTTTCGGGAGCTGGCCCGTCGGGTCGACGGTTTCCTGACGCGCAGCAGCGACGAGAACCGCGCCGTGGCCAGTAACCTCAACGACATTCTGCTGGCCCAGGACTATCAAGACCTGACCGGCCAGGTGATCAAGCGTGTGACCCAACTGGTCACCGAAGTGGAAAGCAACCTGCTCAAACTGGTGCTGATGGCTAGCCAGGTCGACCGCTTTGCAGGCATCGAACACGACCGTGAAGCGATACTTGCTGAAAAAGATCCACAAAAACATCTCTCTCAGGGTGAAGGTCCGCAAATTCATGCCGATAAAAGAGAAGACGTTATGTCCGGTCAGGACGATGTGGACGATTTGCTGTCCAGCCTTGGATTTTGATTTAGCCCTATTTTAGGAGCAGCCATTAATGAGCTTCGGCGCCGATGAAGAGATCCTTCAGGATTTCCTGGTTGAGGCCGGCGAGATTCTAGAGCAACTGTCCGAACAGCTGGTCGAGCTGGAAAGCCGACCTGATGATGCGGATCTGCTCAATGCAATTTTTCGCGGTTTCCACACTGTAAAAGGAGGCGCCGGCTTCCTCCAGCTCAACGAGCTGGTGGAGTGCTGTCACATTGCCGAGAACGTGTTCGACATCCTGCGCAAGGGTGAGCGTCGCGTTGATTCGGAATTGATGGACGTGGTGCTCGAAGCGCTGGATGCGGTCAACAGCATGTTCAGCGAAGTGCGCGAGCGCTCGCCGATTACCCCGGCCACCCCCGAGCTGCTCGCCGCGCTGGCACGCCTGGCCGAGCCGCAATCGGCTGACGAAGCCGCGCCGGTTGCCGAGGCTGTGGTTGAAGAACCGGTCGCCGAAGAATCGGGCGACATCACCGATAATGAATTCGAACAGTTGCTGGACTCCCTGAGTGCCGTCAAGGCCCAGGCCGAGGCACCGGCCGCTCAGGTTGCGCCGGCTGCACCGGCCAGCAATGGGGCTGGCAGCGACGAAATCACCGATGCCGAGTTCGAGTCGCTGCTCGACCAGCTTCACGGCAAGGGCCAATTCGCGCCAGATGCCGTTGTCCCGCCAGCAGCCCCGGCCGCCGCGAAAGCGGCGGGCGACAGCTCGGACATCACCGACGACGAATTCGAAGCCTTGCTCGACCAGTTGCATGGCAAGGGCACCTTTGCCGTTGACGCCCTGGATTCGGCCATCGCTTCGGCACCGACGCCGGCCAAACCTGCTGCCGCTGCCGCAGGCAGCGACCTGATCAGCGACCACGAATTCGAATCGCTGCTCGATGAGCTGCACGGCAAGGGCAAGTTCAGCGAGGTCGGTACCGCTTCCGCCGCGCCTGCCGCCGCCAAGACGGCCGCACCGGCGGCCAAGGCCGCGCCCAAACCCGCCGCCAAGGCACCGGAACCCAAGGCCGAGCCCGCCAAGCCTGCCGCTGCCGCCGCCCCGGCGCCAGCCCGTGCTCCAGCGGCTGCGCCAGCGGAAAAACCGGCCAGCGAAGCCGAGACCACTGTTCGGGTCGACACCGCGCGCCTGGACGAGATCATGAACATGGTCGGCGAACTGGTGCTGGTGCGTAACCGCCTGGTGCGCCTGGGTCTCAACAGCCAGGACGAAGCCATGTCCAAGGCCGTGTCGAACCTCGACGTGGTCACGGCGGACCTGCAGACCGCGGTCATGAAGACGCGGATGCAGCCGATCAAGAAAGTTTTCGGGCGCTTCCCGCGCCTGGTTCGCGACCTGGCTCGCCAGCTCAAGAAAGAAATCAACCTGGAACTGGTGGGTGAAGAGACCGACCTCGACAAGAACCTTGTCGAGGCCCTGGCCGACCCGCTGGTCCACTTGGTGCGCAACGCGGTCGACCACGGCATCGAGTCGCCGGAAGAACGCGAAGCCTCGGGCAAGGTCCGCAGCGGCAAGGTGATCCTGGCCGCCGAGCAGGAGGGCGACCACATCCTGCTGTCGATCTCCGATGATGGCAAAGGCATGGACCCGAATGTGTTGCGTTCCATCGCGGTGAAACGCGGTGTGATGGACAAGGATGCCGCCGACCGCCTGAGCGATACCGAGTGCTACAACCTGATCTTCGCCCCGGGCTTCTCGACCAAGACCGAGATCTCCGACGTGTCGGGCCGTGGCGTGGGCATGGACGTGGTGAAAACCAAGATTTCCCAGCTCAACGGTTCGATCAATATCTACTCGACCAAGGGCCAGGGCTCGAAGATCGTCATCAAGGTCCCGTTGACCCTGGCGATCATGCCGACGCTCATGGTGATGCTGGGCAACCAGGCCTTCGCCTTCCCGTTGGTCAACGTCAACGAGATTTTCCACCTCGACCTGTCGCGCACCAACGTGGTCGACGGCCAGGAAGTGGTCATCGTGCGGGACAAGGCGCTGCCGCTGTTCTACCTCAAGCGCTGGCTGGTCAGCTCCGCTGCTCACGTCGAGCAGGGCGAAGGCCACGTGGTGATCCTTTCGGTGGGCACCCAGCGGATCGGCTTTGTCGTCGACCAGTTGGTGGGCCAGGAAGAAGTGGTCATCAAGCCGTTGGGCAAGATGCTCCAGGGCACCCCGGGCATGTCCGGCGCCACCATCACCGGCGACGGCCGCATCGCGTTGATTCTCGATGTGCCGAGCATGCTCAAGCGTTACGCCGCCCGGCGTATTTGATTCTGGAGGGGCGTGGCCCAGGGCCGCGTCTCGTCTAACGGAGTGTTTATGGTAGTTAAAGTCCTGGTGGTGGACGATTCGGGTTTTTTCCGTCGCCGCGTCTCGGAAATTCTTTCAGCGGACACGAGTATTCAGGTCGTCGGTACCGCGACTAACGGCAAAGAGGCGATCGATCAGGCCCTGGCACTCAAGCCGGACGTGATCACCATGGACTACGAGATGCCGATGATGGACGGCATCACGGCCGTGCGGCATATCATGCAGCGCTGCCCGACCCCGGTCTTGATGTTCTCCTCCCTGACTCATGAAGGCGCCCGGGTGACCCTCGATGCGCTGGACGCCGGGGCGGTGGATTTCCTGCCGAAGAATTTCGAAGATATTTCGCGCAACCCGGACAAGGTCCGGCAGTTGCTGTGCGAAAAGGTCCACAGCATTTCCCGCAGCAATCGCCGTGTCAGTGCCTATAGCGCGCCGGCACCCGCCCCGGTGGCGGCGCCAAGCCCTGCGCCTGCGCCGACGGTTTCGAGCAGCTTCAATCCTGCACCGGTGCGTAGCGCCCCGGCACCTGCGCCGACGCGTTCGGCGCCTGCCAGTGCATCGTCGCCGGCACCCAAGCGCAAAGCCTACAAGCTGGTGGCGATCGGCACGTCCACCGGCGGCCCGGTGGCGCTGCAACGGGTCCTGACTCAGTTGCCCGCCAACTTCCCGGCCCCCATCGTGCTGATCCAGCACATGCCGGCGGCGTTCACCAAGGCATTTGCCGAGCGCTTGGACAAGCTCTGCAACATCAGCGTCAAGGAGGCCGAGGATGGCGACATCCTGCGTCCCGGCCTGGCGTTGCTGGCACCGGGTGGCAAGCAGATGATGATCGACGGCCGCGGCGCGGTGAAAATCCTGCCGGGCGATGAGCGTCTGAACTACAAGCCTTGCGTGGACATTACCTTCGGTTCCGCCGCCAAGTCCTACGGTGACAAAGTTTTGGCAGTGGTGCTGACCGGCATGGGCGCCGACGGTCGCGAAGGCGCGCGCCTGCTCAAGCAGGGCGGCAGTGCGATCTGGGCCCAGGACGAAGCCAGTTGCGTGATCTACGGCATGCCCATGGCGATCGTGAAAGCTGATCTTGCCGACGCGGTGTACGGGTTGGATGACATCGGTCGACACCTGGTCGAGGCCTGCCTGTAATGGATGTGCTCAGCCTGATTGGCATCACCATGGCGTTCGTCGCCATCATTGGCGGCAATTACCTGGAAGGCGGTCATCTCGGCGCGCTGGCCAACGGTCCGGCGGCGTTGATCGTGATCGGCGGCACCATTGGCGCGGCGCTGTTGCAATCACCCATGAGCGCTTTCAAGCGCGCCATGCAGGTGCTGATCTGGATTCTGTTCCCGCCCCGTGTCGACCTGGCTGGTGGCATCGACCGCGTGGTGAACTGGAGCCTGACCGCTCGCAAGGAAGGCTTGCTGGGCCTGGAAGGGGTGGCCGATGCCGAGCCTGACAGCTATTCGCGCAAAGGCCTGCAATTGTTGGTGGACGGCGCCGAGCCGGAAGCCATCCGCAGCATCCTGGAGGTGGACTTCTACACCCAGGAAAGTCGCGACATCGAGGCGGCCAAGGTCTTCGAAAGCATGGGCGGCTACGCGCCGACCATTGGCATCATCGGTGCGGTGATGGGTCTGATCCATGTAATGGGCAACCTGGCCGATCCGTCGCAACTGGGCAGCGGCATCGCCGTGGCCTTCGTCGCGACGATCTACGGCGTGGCGAGCGCCAACCTGGTGTTGCTGCCGATCGCGGCCAAACTCAAGTCCATCGCGTTGCGCCAGTCGCGCTATCGCGAAATGCTGCTGGAAGGGATCCTGTCGATCGCCGAGGGTGAGAACCCGCGCTCCATTGAATTGAAGCTCCAGGGCTTCATGGATTAATGGGGGATATGGAGCATGGCACGTCGCAGGCATCGTGAAGAACACGTCAACCATGAACGCTGGCTGGTTTCCTACGCCGACTTCATCACGCTGCTGTTCGCTTTTTTCGTGGTCATGTATTCGATCTCGTCAGTCAACGAAGGCAAGTACAAAGTCATTTCCGAGGCGTTGATTGGGGTCTTCACTGATTCCGACCGGGCTCTCAAGCCCATTCCGATCGGCGAGGAGCGGCCCAAGACCACCACGCCGGCCAAACCCTTGGTCAAGGACAGCGAGCAGGTCGACGCCGGTATCGCCGGCAGTAGCGATCCGTTGAAAAGCATCGCCGACGACATCAGCGCGGCGTTCGGCGACCTGATCAGCTCCAACCAGATGACCGTGCGCGGCAACGAGCTGTGGGTCGAGATCGAACTCAATTCCAGCCTGTTGTTCGGCAGTGGCGATGCCATGCCCAGCGACATGGCGTTCAACATCATCGATAAGGTCGCGGCGATCCTCAAGCCGTTCGACAACCCGATCCACGTCGAAGGCTTCACCGACGACCAGCCGATCCGTACCGCGCAATACCCGACCAACTGGGAACTGTCCTCGGCCCGCTCGGCGAGCATCGTGCGCATGCTGGCGATGCAGGGACTCAATCCCGGGCGCTTGGCATCGGTGGGGTATGGCGAGTTCCAGCCGGTGGCCAACAACGCCACCGCCGAGGGGCGTGCGCGCAACCGTCGCGTAATATTGGTGGTGTCGCGCAACCTCGATGTGCGTCGCAGTCTGACCGGTACCGGTACGGCCAAAGCAACCCCGGACGCGGCATTGAAGCGGGCTGGCACACAAACTGCACCGGCTCCGGTCAAGTCGCCGGGAAGACAGAGTGCCGTCAATTCTCCGTCACCCGCTTTATAACCGAGCTATTTCTCGGTCGAGCCAGTTTCGGCCGGGAGGAACGATCCGAATGAGAGTCTGGGCAGTCGCCAATCAAAAAGGTGGTGTGGGCAAGACCACATCTTCCATCGCTTTAGCCGGGTTGCTGGCCGAGGCGGGCAAGCGCGTGGTCATCGTCGACCTGGACCCCCACGGCTCGATGACCAGCTATTTCGGCTACGATCCCGACAGCCTGGAGCACAGTAACTACGACCTGTTCCTGCACAAGGGCGTGGTGCCCGAGGGCCTGCCGGGGCAGTTGCTGTTGTCCACCAGCGACGAGCGCATTTCGCTGTTGCCGTCGAGCACCGCACTGGCCACCCTGGAGCGACAGTCGCCTGGGCAGAGCGGGCTGGGCCTGGTGATCGCCAAGAGTCTGGCGCAGCTGTGGCAGGATTTCGATTACGCGATCATCGACAGCCCGCCGTTGCTGGGTTTGCTGATGGTCAATGCCTTGGCAGCCAGCCAACAACTGGTGATCCCGGTGCAGACCGAGCATTTGGCGGTCAAGGGCCTGGAGCGCATGGTCAATACCCTGGCGATGGTCAATCGTTCGCGCAAGCAGACGCTGGCCTTCAACATCGTGCCGACCCTGTTCGATCGTCGCACCCAGGCGTCCCTGGGCACCCTGCGCGTCTTGCGGGACATGTACCCGGAGGACATCTGGCAAGGCTATATCCCGGTTGATACGCGCCTGCGCGATGCCAGCCGTGCCGGTGTGACCCCTTCGCAATTCGATGGCAAGAGCCGTGGCGTACTGGCTTACCGGGCGCTGCTCAAGCACCTGCTCGCCCAACAGCTTGTTCCGCAGCAGGTGGCTTAAGGTGACGAGGCTTTCCACTGGCATCGTGTTCGCTTGCGAGCACTCAAGTCCTAGCGCATTCATGCCGATAACCTCTTCAAGTGGCGCACTGTTCCCATGAGCCGCCCGATAAAGACAACCTCGCGTCCGCAAATGGCCCTGCAGTCCTATCTGGATGGGCTGTTGCAGGAAGCGACCGAAGAACTACCACCGCCGCCAAGCGTGATCGAGGCGTTGCCCGAACCCGTCGAAGCCGAGGGTGTGCTGGATGAATTTCAAGCGGCCGTGCTCGAAGAGCAGGCCCGTGATGCACGCAAATCAGTAGTGGCTGCGGCGGTCGAAGCACCGTTCATCAAGCCGCAACTGGCGGTCATGGACGCACCTGCGCCGATCCTGGCCCCGGTCTCGACCGTCGCCCCGTTGCTGCAGGGCCTGGTGACGCCGGTGGTGGAAGTCCACTTGCCGCCGAGCAGTCCGCCGCCACCGGTGCCGGGCGACGACCGTCCGGCCTGGGCGGCCGAGCCGTTCGAGTGTTTGTTGTTCGATGTGGCCGGGTTGACCCTGGCGGTGCCGCTGGTCTGCCTGGGATCGATCTACTCCCTGGCCGGGCAGGAATTGACGCCGTTGTTTGGCCAGCCGGAATGGTTCCTCGGGATCCTGCCGAGCCAGGCCGGCAACCTGAAGGTGCTGGATACGGCGCGCTGGGTCATGCCGGACCGTTATCGCGATGACTTTCGCCAGGGCTTGCAATACGTGATTTCGGTGCAAGGTTATGAATGGGGATTGGCGGTGCATCAGGTCAGCCGTTCGCTGCGCCTGGACCCGAACGAGATCAAGTGGCGCAGCCATCGAGGGCAACGGCCATGGCTGGCCGGTACGGTGATCGAGCACATGTGCGCCTTGCTGGACGTTTCCGAACTGGCGGAGCTGATCGCCAGCGGCGGGGCAAAACACCTGGGTGGCAGCAAGAAGCCAGCCCAGAAACCGAAATAAGACAACCGGTGGCGCACAGTCGCCGGACAGAATACACGCCGCCACAGGCGGTTTTTCGAGGGGTCAGGGTATGAATGATAAGGCGTCGTCTCAAAAGGGTTCTGAAGATCCGATTCTGCAATGGGTGACCTTCAAGCTCGATAACGAAACCTACGGCATCAACGTGATGCGCGTTCAGGAAGTGCTGCGCTATACCGAGATCGCCCCGGTACCGGGTGCACCGAGCTATGTGCTGGGCATCATCAACCTGCGCGGCAACGTGGTCACCGTGATCGATACCCGCCAGCGCTTCGGCCTGATGAACGCCGAGATCAGCGACAACACCCGGATCGTCATCATCGAAGCCGACAAGCAAGTGGTCGGCATCATGGTCGACAGCGTTGCCGAAGTGGTTTACCTGCGCCAATCGGAAATCGAAACCGCGCCAAACGTGGGTAACGAAGAATCCGCCAAGTTCATTCAGGGCGTGTGCAACAAGAACAACGAGTTGCTGATCCTGGTTGAACTGGACAAGATGATGAGCGAAGAAGAGTGGTCGGAACTGGAGAGTATCTGATTTGATTCTTGAGGTAGCAGTCATTGTCCTGTTCCTTTTCTGGGCAGGCACGCTGACGATGTTCTTGGCGTACATACGTGGCCAGCGGCAGATCGCCGCTCAGCAGGCCCAGGGCGATGCGCTGCGCGACCAGCGCATCAAGGACCTGGCCAAGCGCGTCGACGATTACCAGAACGGCACCGTGCGCATGGGCGAAGCGCTCCATGAGCTGCGTGCCGTGGTCGCGCCGTTGCCGGACAAACTCGCCCAGTTGGAACAGCGCGACCCCTCCAGCCTGTCCTTCGCCCAGGCCGCCCGCCTGGTGGGCATGGGCGCCAGCGTCGACGAACTGACCCAAGCCTGCGGCCTGACCCAGGCCGAGGCGGAGTTGATGAGCAAGCTGCACAAGGGCGGCTGATCTTTAGCTATCACCCAAGACCAATGTGGGAGCGAGCCTGCTCGCGATAGCGGTGTGGCAGTCGATAGAAATGTCGGGTGTGATTCCGTCATCGCGAGCAGGCTCGCTCCCACAGGTTTTTCTGGCGCGCCAATCTTTCCAGCCCAGCCCCTGTGGCGAGGGGATTTATTCCCCGCTCGGGTGCGCAGCAGCCGCAAAAATGGGGTCGCTGCGCAACCCAGCGGGGATAAATCCCCTCGCCACTGATCAGTAATCGTCACCGCGGTCGGTCACATCCTTTTCGACACTCGGTGCGTGCGGGTCAAACCCTTGCGGAAACTTGCCCTTGAGGTTCCAAGCAAACGCAATGATCTCGGCAATCGTGCGGTACAGTTCCTCCGGGATGCTGTCCCCCAACTCCATCCGTGCCAACAGCTTCACCAGTTCGGCATTTTCATAGATCGGTACTTCGCTTTCGCGGGCGATGCGCAGGATTTCCTCGGCCAGGGCCTCGTCGCCCTTGGCGGTGAGGGTCGGGGCGTGGTGGCCGTCGTACTTGAGGGCGATGGCTTGGCGGGGTTCAGTGTGGGTGGTCATGCGGTTTCGTCCACCCAGCGCTGTTCCAGGCGAGTCTTGGGGCCTTGGGGCGGGGTACCGAGGTGGCAGTCCAGGTCACCGACGTTCAGGCCACAGGTCACAAGGCGTTCACGCAAGGCGGTCAAGTTGCTTTCGATCAGGCTCGCGGTATACGGCCGTTCTGCCCATAACTGGCTGGACAGGCTGCCGCTGAGCAACTGGGCCTGGACCTGCAAGGGGCCGAGCGGTTCCACGTCGAACGCCAGTTCCACCCGCCAGAGCTGCTGTTTCGGCTCGCGTTCTTCCCGGCGTTTGTCGGGTTGTTCCCGGGGCGGGGTTTCCTCGCGCTGGAACTTGACCTGCAATGGCACGATGTCCTGCAAGTTGCGCATCGGGATCTCCAACTGCCAGGTACTCATCAGTCGGCCGTCGTCGGTCAGGCCGGTCTGTTCAAGGCTCGACAACTGATGGCTTTGCAGGCGCGACACGGCCGCGGCGGCCAGGCGCAGCAGGTGTTCCAGGTCGCCTTCTTCGTCCTGCTCTTTCAGCTGCCGGGAGGGCAGCGGAAAGCTGGTGGGCGACGGTTTGGCGCTGACCTGGCCGAGCATCCCCAGGGCACTGCGAACGAAACTCGGCAGGGCCTGGGCCAGCGTGTTGGCGGCAATGATGGCGCCGAGGTTGGTCGAGGCGGGCAGGGCCGGTGTCAGCTGGGCAATCAGTTTCAGCAGGTCGCCCTTCATGTCCGGCGCCAGGCTCGGTGGCTGTCCGGCGAGCAGTTTGCTTTCCAGGAACACACCGCTGGCGATCATGGCCTGGGCCACGCCCTTGGGCGTGCTCAGTTGCTGGACATCCGGCAGGCCTGCCAGCAAGCGAGTCACCGCCGCGCGCAGCTGTGTTTCTGTGTCGTCAGTGACGGGAAGGTTTTGCAGCGCAGTGATCAGACTGTCCAGCGAGCCCTGGCGGCTGACTTGGGTAACCAGTTGCTGGCTTACCGCCAGTTGCTCCTGACGGTTGCTCAGGGGTACGAATTTCAGCGTCTGGGCATCTTGCACCTGGGCGCTCAAGAGTGTGCCGATGCGCAGCGGTTGGGGACTGTCGATGTCCAGGGTGCTGCCAGCCTGGGCGGTGTTGAGCAGGCTCACCAACGACCGGTAGACCACCGGCTGTCCGGGCAAGGAGGGCAACGCCTGGCTGGTCAACACCTTGCCTTGCAGCAACGTGCCCACCGGCATCTGCGCGGTGTCGATGCGCGTCAAGGTGGCAACGCTGGAGGCAACGGCCTGTTGCACGGCAATCGCCAGGTTGCTGGCGGACGGCTGGGTCACGGCCAGGCTGGTGCCCTGGGGCAGTGGCTGGGTGCTGGTGGCCTGCACGGTGGCCTGTCGACCGCTCTCCAGGGTGACCTTGAGCAGTAGCTGAAAAGTCTGGTCCGCCTGCTTGAGCGACAGCACCTCGGCCTTGGCGGTCTGGCCGGGCCCGATCAGCCCTTCGGCTGGTGCCAGCAACTTGAGCAGCTCCCCCGTCACCGTTGGCATACGCGTCGTTGCCGTGGCCTGGGGCAGCGGCAGGATGTTCATGTCGCCTGTCATTTGCGGTCTTACCTTGGGGAAATAAGCTCTCTTGAGAGTAGGTCAGGGCATGTATAATGCCGCCCGTCTTTCAGGGAGTGGCGAAAACCTTGCAATTGTTTGACGCAGCTCTGTGGAACAGGCCGTCAAAGCATCTATGCTGCACCTCTTTAACGGCCGCTGCACCGCCGACTTGAACACCGTATAAGGCCCGCGATCCCTTGACCAGTCCTCTCCTGCAAACCGTTGGCCTCGCCTGTGAGCGAGACTTGCGGCTGCTTTTCGAACATCTGGAATTGAGACTCTCGCCTGGCGACATGGTGCAGATCAGTGGCCCCAACGGCAGTGGCAAGACCAGTCTGTTGCGCCTGCTCGCCGGGTTGATGCAGCCCACCGCAGGGCAAGTGTTGCTCAATGGCCAGCCCTTGCACAGCCAGCGCAGCGAACTGGCCCGTAACCTGCTCTGGATCGGCCACGCCGCGGGCATCAAGGATTTGCTGACCCCCGAAGAAAACCTCAGTTGGCTCTGTGCGCTGCATACGCCGGCCGAGCGCGAGGCGATCTGGCAAGCGTTGGCGGCGGTCGGGCTGCGCGGCTTCGAAGACGTGCCGAGCCACACCCTGTCCGCCGGCCAGCAGCGCCGAGTGGCCTTGGCCCGGTTGTACCTGGACGGCCCGCCGCTGTGGATTCTCGACGAGCCGTTCACTGCCCTGGACAAGCAGGGCGTCGCGCAACTCGAGGAACACCTGGCCCGGCACTGCGAGAACGGCGGCATGGTCCTGTTGACGACCCACCACACGCTGGCGCGGATGCCGTCCGGTTATCGCAATATCGATCTGGGGAATTGGGCCGTATGAGTGTGTTTGGCCTGCTGCTTGCCCGCGAGGCGCGCCTGCTGTTTCGTCGTCCGGCCGAATTGGCCAATCCGCTGGTATTCTTCGCGATTGTCATCGCGCTCTTCCCGTTGGCGGTCGGTCCGGAGACTCAATTGTTGCAAACCTTGTCTCCAGGACTGGTCTGGGTGGCCGCGCTTTTATCGGTCCTGCTCTCGCTGGACGGGCTTTTCCGCAGTGATTTCGAAGACGGCTCACTGGAACAGTGGGTCCTTTCGTCGCACCCCCTGGCCCTTCTGGTTTTGGCCAAGGTACTGGCACACTGGGTTTTTTCCGGGCTGGCACTGGTGCTGCTCTCGCCGCTGCTGGCGATGATGCTGGGCTTGCCCGCCGCGTGCATGCCGGTGCTGCTGGTGTCGCTGCTGCTGGGCACTCCGGTGCTGAGCTTGCTCGGTGCGGTGGGCGCGGCGTTGACGGTGGGTTTGAAGCGCGGCGGCCTGTTGTTGGCGCTGCTGATCCTGCCGTTGTATATCCCGGTGTTGATCCTGGGCAGCGGTGCCTTGCAAGCCGCATTGCAAGGCATGCCCGCGACCGGTTATCTGCTGTGGCTTGGGAGCCTGACCGCCCTGGCGATAACCCTGACACCCTTCGCAATAGCCGCTGGCCTGAAAATCAGCGTCGGCGAATAATAACGAGGCCTGGTCAAAAATTGACCACTTCCCTGGAAGTAAAGGCAGCCCCGGCGGTTCGTGATGGCGAACCGCAACCGTGATGGAAACAGCAATGAACTGGACCTGGTTTCATAAGCTCGGCTCACCCAAGTGGTTCTACGGCATCAGCGGCAAACTGCTCCCCTGGTTGAGCCTCTTCGCGCTGCTATTGATGGGTTCTGGCGTGGTGTGGGGCCTGGCCTTCGCCCCGCCGGACTACCAGCAGGGCAACAGCTTTCGCATCATTTATATCCACGTGCCCACGGCCCTGCTGGCCCAGTCCATCTATGTGATGCTGGCGGTGTGCGGTGTGGTCGGGCTGGTGTGGAAGATGAAACTGGCCGACGTGGCGCTGCAATGCGCCGCCCCCATCGGCGCCTGGATGACCGCCGTGGCGCTGGTCACCGGGGCCATCTGGGGCAAGCCGACCTGGGGTTCGTGGTGGGTCTGGGATGCGCGGCTGACGTCGATGCTGATCCTGCTGTTCCTGTACTTCGGTCTTATTGCGCTGGGCAACGCCATCAGCAATCGTGACAGCGCGGCCAAGGCCTGCGCGGTGCTGGCGATTGTCGGCGTGATCAACATCCCGATCATCAAGTATTCGGTGGAGTGGTGGAACACCTTGCATCAGGGCGCGACCTTCACCCTGACCGAAAAACCGGCGATGCCCGTCGAAATGTGGCTGCCGCTGTTGCTGACGGTGCTGGGCTTCTACTGTTTCTTCGGCGCGGTGCTGTTGCTGCGCATGCGCCTGGAAGTGCTCAAGCGCGAGTCCCGGGCCAGTTGGGTGAAGGCCGAAGTACAGAACAGCCTGGAGGCCGCTCGATGAGTTTCGCTTCATTCGGCGATTTCCTCGCCATGGGCCATCATGGCCTATATGTCTGGTCAGCCTATGGCATTTGCCTGGTGGTGCTGGCCCTCAACGTGGCGGTGCCGATCCTGGCCCGCAAGCGGTATCTGCAACAAGAGGCGCGTCGTCTGCGCCGGGAGAACGGTCAGTGAATCCGCTGCGCAAAAAACGTCTTGTCATCATTCTGGCGATCCTGGTGGGTGTCGGTGCCGCGGTCGGCCTGGCTCTCAGCGCCTTGCAGCAGAACATCAACCTGTTCTACACCCCAACCCAGATCGCCAATGGCGAAGCGCCGAAAGACACACGCATCCGCGCCGGTGGCATGGTGGAGCAGGGCTCGCTGGTGCGTTCCGGGGATTCGCTGGACGTGAAATTCAATGTCACCGATTTCAGCAAGACCGTGACCATCACCTATCGCGGCATTCTCCCGGACCTGTTCCGCGAAGGGCAGGGCATCGTCGCCCTGGGCAAGCTCAACGCTGACGGCGTTGTGGTCGCCGATGAAGTGCTGGCCAAGCACGATGAGAAATACATGCCGCCGGAAGTGACCAAGGCCCTGAAAGACAGCGGCCAGTCGGCACCCGCGCCTGTGAAGGAGGGCTGACCGATGACGGCTGGTATCTTTATTCCCGAGTTGGGCCACCTGGCGATGATCCTGGCCCTGTGTTTCTCCCTGGTCCAGGCCGTGGTGCCCCTGCTCGGTGCCTGGCGTGGCGACCGGTTGTGGATGAGCCTGGCACAGCCGGCGGCATGGGGGCAGTTCGCGTTCATGCTGTTCGCCTTCGGTTGCCTGACCTACGCGTTCATGGCTGACGATTTCTCCGTGGAGTACGTCGCCAGCAACTCCAACAGCGCCTTGCCCTGGTATTACAAGTTCAGCGCGGTGTGGGGCGCCCACGAAGGGTCGCTGTTGCTCTGGGCTTTGATTCTCGCCGGATGGACCTTTGCGGTCTCGGTGTTCTCCCGGCAATTACCACGCGTGATGCTCGCCCGCGTACTGGCGATCATGGGCATGATCAGCACCGGTTTCCTGCTGTTCCTGATCGTCACGTCCAACCCGTTCGAGCGCATCCTGCCGCAGATGCCGATGGATGGCCGCGACCTCAATCCATTGCTGCAAGACATCGGCCTGATCGTTCACCCGCCGATGCTCTACATGGGTTACGTCGGTTTTTCCGTGGCCTTCGCCTTCGCCATCGCCGCGTTGCTCGGCGGGCGTCTCGATGCCGCCTGGGCGCGCTGGTCGCGCCCGTGGACCATCGTCGCCTGGGCCTTCCTCGGTGTCGGTATCACGTTGGGCTCCTGGTGGGCCTACTACGAGCTGGGCTGGGGCGGCTGGTGGTTCTGGGATCCGGTGGAAAACGCATCCTTCATGCCTTGGCTGGTGGGGACCGCGCTGATTCACTCCCTCGCCGTCACGGAAAAGCGCGGTGTGTTCAAGAGCTGGACCGTGCTGCTGGCCATCGCGGCGTTCTCGTTGAGCCTGTTGGGCACGTTCCTGGTGCGTTCCGGCGTGCTGACGTCGGTGCATGCCTTTGCCTCGGACCCTGAGCGCGGTGTGTTCATCCTGCTGTTCCTGCTGTTCGTCGTTGGCGGTTCGCTGACGCTGTTCGCCCTACGGGCGCCGGTGGTCAAGAGCCAGGTCGGCTTCAACCTCTGGTCGCGGGAAACCCTGTTGCTGGGCAACAACCTGGTGCTGGTGGTGGCGGCTTCGATGATCCTGCTGGGTACGTTGTACCCGCTGGTGCTCGATGCACTGTCCGGCGCCAAGCTGTCGGTGGGTCCGCCGTACTTCAATGCGTTGTTCATCCCGCTGATGGCGATCCTGATGGTGGTGATGGCCATCGGTATGCTGGTGCGCTGGAAAGACACCCCGGTCAAGTGGCTACTGGGCATGTTGACCCCGGTGCTGCTGGGCACGGCCGCCCTGGCCGTGGTGGCCGGCGTGGCCTACGGCGATTTCAACTGGGCGGTGCTGGCGACGTTCGTGCTGGCGGCCTGGGTGTTGCTGGCCGGCGTCCGGGACATCTTCGACAAGACCCGCCACAAAGGCCTGATCAAAGGCCTGCCATCCCTGACTCGCAGTTATTGGGGCATGCAGATCGCCCACCTGGGCATCGCCGTCTGCGCCTTGGGCGTGGTGTTGTCCAGCCAGAACAGTGCCGAGCGCGACCTGCGCCTGGCGCCGGGGGAGTCCATGGACCTGGGGGGCTATCAGTTCGTGTTCGAAGGCGCCAAGCATTTCGAAGGGCCGAACTTCACCTCTGACAAAGGCACTGTGCGGGTCATTCGCAACGGCCAGGAAATCACCGTGCTGCACCCGGAAAAACGCCTCTACACCGTGCAGAACTCGGTCATGACTGAAGCCGGGATCGATGCCGGGTTCACTCGCGATCTCTACGTGGCCCTGGGCGAGTCCCTGGGCGACGGCGCGTGGGCGGTGCGCGTTCATGTCAAGCCGTTCGTGCGCTGGATCTGGTTCGGTGGCTTGCTCACCGGCCTGGGCGGGATGCTGGCGGCGCTGGATCGGCGTTATCGAGTCAAGGTGAGAACCCGGGTGCGTGAAGCCCTGGGCGTGACGGGAGCCACTGCATGAAACGTTGGTTGATGCTGTTGCCGTTGGCGCTGTTCCTGTTGATGGCGGTGTTCTTGTACCGGGGGTTGTACCTGAACCCGAGCGAGTTGCCCTCGGCGATGATCGGCAAGCCATTCCCGGAGTTTTCCCTGCCTTCGGTGCAAGGCGACAAGACCCTGACCCGTGCCGACCTGCTGGGCAAGCCGGCGCTGGTCAACGTGTGGGGCACCTGGTGCATTTCCTGCCGGGTCGAGCACCCGGTGCTGAACAAGCTGGCCCAGAACGGCGTGGTGATCTACGGCGTCAATTACAAGGACGTCAACGCCGACGCCTTGAAGTGGCTGGCCGAGTTCCACAATCCGTATCAACTGGACATTCGTGATGAAGACGGCTCCCTGGGCCTGAACCTGGGCGTCTATGGCGCGCCGGAAACCTTCTTCATCGATGCCAAGGGCGTGATCCGCGACAAGTTCGTCGGCGTGATCGACGAACAGGTCTGGCGCGAGAAACTGGCCGCCAAATACCAGTCCCTGGTGGACGAGGCCAAGCCATGAAGCGCTGGTTAGCCGCCGCCATCCTGGGGTTGAGCCTGGTCGGTGTGGCCCAGGCGGCCATCGACACCTACGAATTCGCCAACGACGGCGAGCGCGAGCGGTTTCGCGAACTGACCAAGGAACTGCGCTGCCCCAAATGCCAGAACCAGGACATCGCCGACTCCAACGCCCCGATTGCCGCCGACCTGCGCAAGGAAATCTTCCGCATGCTCGGCGAGGGCAAGGACAACCAGCAGATCATCGACTTCATGGTCGATCGCTACGGTGAGTTCGTGCGCTACAACCCCGCCCTGTCCTCCAAGACCGCGGTGCTTTGGTTCGGCCCCGCCGGGCTGTTGCTCGGTGGTCTCGTGATCATCGCAGTCATCGTGCGCCGGCGCCGGGTCCAGCGCACGGCCGCACCGGACACGCTTTCTGTCGAAGAGCGCCAGCGCCTCGACCAACTGTTGGATAAAACCAAGCATGATTGATTTCTGGCTCGCCGCAGGTCTGCTTCTTCTGGTTGCCCTGAGTTTTCTGTTGATCCCTGTACTGCGTGGTCGTCGCGCTCAACGCGAAGAGGACCGCACCGCACTCAACGTGGCGCTGTATCAGGAGCGCGTGGCCGAACTGCAAGCCGAGCGGGAGGAGGGCGTGCTCAACGCCGCGCAACTGGACACCGGTCGTGCCGAAGCCGCCCGGGAGCTGCTCGCCGACACCGAGGGCGCCGATGCTCCGCGCGAATCCCGGCTAGGCAAACCGTTGCCGTTGCTCGCCGCCGTATTGGTGCCGGTGCTGGGCCTGGCGCTGTACATGCATTTCGGTGCCAGTGACAAGGTCGAGCTGACGCGCGAATTCGCCCAGGCGCCGCAGTCGATGGAAGAGATGACCCAGCGTCTGGAACGCGCGGTGGCGGCACAGCCAGACTCGGCCGAAGGCCTGTATTTCCTCGGGCGTACCTACATGGCCCAGGATCGGCCCGCGGATGCGGCGAAGATTTTCGAGCGCACCGTGGCGGTCGCCGGTCGCCAACCGGAACTGTTGGGCCAGTGGGCCCAGGCGCAGTATTTCGCCGATGGCAAGAAATGGTCGGATAAGGTCCAGGCCTTGACCGACGAAGCGCTCAAGCTCGATCCGAAGGAAGTCACCAGCCTCGGCCTGTTGGGCATCGCCGCGTTTGAAGGCGAACGCTATCAGGAGGCGATCGATTACTGGGGGCGCCTGCTCGCGCAACTGCCGGAAGGCGACAAATCCCGCGAGGCGCTGCAGGGCGGCATTACCCGGGCCACCGAGAAGCTGCAGGCCAGTGGTGGCAAAGTCGTCCAGGCCCCGCCGGCCAAGACCGGGGCAGTGCTCAAGGTTCGCGTCGACCTGGCGCCGGAGCTCAAGGCCAAGGTGCAGCCTGGCGACAGCGTGTTCATCTTTGCCCGCGCCGTGTCCGGCCCGCCGGCACCCCTGGCCGCCAAGCGCCTGACAGTGGCCGATCTGCCGGTCACGGTTGAACTGGGCGATGCAGACGCCATGATGCCCCAGTTGAAACTGTCGAACTTCCCCGAAGTCCAACTGATGGCGCGCGTCTCCCGGGCCGGCCAGCCGACCGCGGGTGAGTGGATCGGCCGCAGCCAGCCCCTGGCGAGCAGCACCACGGCGCAACAACAATTGACCATCGACAGCCCGGATAAATAACAGGAATTCGCACCATGACCGCCATCGCTCGTATCACCCTGCTCACGCTCGTCATGGGCCTGAGCGCTTGCGCGGTCCAGCGTCCGCCGGAGCCCTCGGCGCCACTGCCACCGATTCCACCGTCGACCCCGACCACCAAGCCGGCCCCGTCCACGCCTCCTGGCAAGCCAGTCATCCCGAACAAACCGGCCAAGCCGGTGCCACGTACCTCCGCCAGTTTCGCCCCGCCACCGGGTGGCAACAGCCATTGGGACGCCAAGCTGGGGGTCTATGTGCTGGATAACCAGACCAATACGTTCTACCGCCAGCGCACCTATTTCCGCTGGAACAACGGTTGGAGCCGTTCCGTCAGCCCGAACGGCCCGTGGGAAGAAACCACCATCGAAGGCGTGCCGGCGGGGCTGGGGCGCAAGTTCCACTGAAAGTGATCGTTTCACACTGATCTGGAAGTGATCGGCAACCCTGTGGCGAGGGAGCTTGCTCCCGCTGGGCTGAGAAGCAGCCCCAATCCAGCCACCGCGGTCTGTCAGGCATATTTCGCTATCCAGATTTTACGACTGCTGCGCAGCCGAGCGGGAGCAAGCTCCCTCGCCACAATCAAGTCCTCCACCACAATGGCGTTCGGCACAACCGTGCAGTAGGCCGGGCTTTTTGTGTTTCCGAATATTCTTTGAACGAAATTTTCACCAAATCTTGCGGACAATCCCCCGCGCTCATATCGCCGCCGGTTATTTAATGGCAATGCCATAGCCGTTCGTGCAACATTTGCGCACTCGCGCAAGCCCCGGGGCCAGGCTTTGGCCAACAGAGGGCGCGCCGTTGTTTCTTTTTTTGACACTCCAACTCCAATAGGGTCCTTAAACGACATGGCAATCCCGGACGCCCTGAGTCAGCAGCGCACCACGCATCGCCTGCTGCAACCGACCGTCAAATCGCACCTGGCCTACACGTTGCTTTGCGCCCTGGTAATGATGGTCATGCTGAGCCTGCTGCGCGTGGCGCTGCTGGTCTACAACCGCGAGATGATCCTCGACACCCCGGCCTCGACCTTCGTTGAAGCGTTTTTCAATGGCCTGCGCTTTGACTTGCGCCTGGTGGTCTACCTCAGCATCCCGTTGCTGCTGGCATTGTTCAGCGCAAGGGCCATGGCCGCCCGTGGCTTCTTTCGTTTCTGGCTGACCATTACCTCCAGTGTTGCGCTGTTCCTCGGCTTGATGGAGATGGACTTCTACCGTGAATTCCACCAGCGCCTCAACGGCCTGGTCTTCCAGTATGTGAAGGAAGACCCGAAAACCGTGATGAGCATGCTCTGGTACGGTTTCCCGGTAGTGCGCTACCTGCTGGCCTGGGTGGGCGGCACCCTTATCCTGAGCCTGGCGTTCAAGGGCGCCGACCATGCCACCCGCCCGCGTGGGCCGTTCAGCGGCGGCAGCATCGGCACGCGTCAGCTCGCCCCGTGGTACGGACGTGTCGCGGTGTTCATGGTTTGCCTGCTGGTGGCCGTGGCCGCTGCGCGCGGTACCCTGCGCCAAGGTCCGCCATTGCGTTGGGGCGACGTCTACACCACCGATTCGAACTTCGCCAACCAGTTGGGCCTCAATGGCACCTTGTCATTGGTGGCGGCGGCCAAGAGCCGGCTGTCCGAAGATCGTGACAACATCTGGAAAGCTACCCTGGCGCAACCGCTGGCACAGCAGACCGTGCGCGACATGCTGGTGATGCCTGACGACAAACTCGTGGACACCGAGACAGCCGCCGTGCGCCGCGACTACACGCCGCCAGCGGACAAGACCCTGCCGATCAAGAACGTGGTCGTGATCCTCATGGAGAGCATGGCCGGTCACTCGGTGGGCGCCCTGGGCGCGCCGGGCAACATCACGCCTTACCTGGACAAACTGTCCAAGGAAGGCCTGTTGTTCGACCGTTTTTTCTCCAATGGCACCCACACCCACCAAGGCATGTTCGCCACCATGGCGTGCTTCCCGAACCTGCCGGGTTTCGAATACCTGATGCAGACGCCGGAGGGCAGCCACAAGCTGTCGGGCCTGCCGCAACTGCTCAGCGCCCGCAACTATGACGATGTGTATGTCTACAACGGCGATTTTGCCTGGGACAACCAGTCGGGTTTCTTCAGCAGCCAAGGCATGACCACGTTCATCGGGCGTAACGACTTCGTGAACCCGGTGTTCTCCGACCCGACCTGGGGCGTGTCCGACCAGGACATGTTCGACCGGGGCCTGATCGAACTCAAGGCGCGGGAAAACGGCAAGCCGTTCTATGCGTTGCTGCAGACTCTGTCCAACCATACGCCTTATGCGCTGCCGACGCCGTTGCCGGTGGAGCCGGTCACTGACCGTGGCCGCCTGAACGAACACCTGACCGCCATGCGTTACGCCGATTGGGCGCTGGGCCAGTTCTTCGAGAAGGCCCGCAAGGAACCTTACTTCAAGGAAACCCTGTTCGTCGTGGTCGGTGACCATGGCTTCGGCAACGAGCGCCAGATCACCGAGATGGACCTGGGCCGCTTCAATGTGCCGATGCTGCTGATCGGGCCGGGCGTCCAGGAGAAATTCGGCCAGCGCAACCACACCATTGGCACCCAGGTCGATATCGTCCCGACCATCATGGGCCGGCTTGGCGGGGAAGTGCGCAACCAGTGCTGGGGCCGCGACCTGTTGAATCTGCCGCCAGGCGACACCGGTTTTGGCGTGATCAAACCGTCGGGTAGTGATCAGACCACCGCACTTATCCACGACGACAAGATCCTGGTGTTGCCAGAGGAAAAGGCAATGGCACCGAAACTGTTCCGTTATCAACTGGGCGCCAATCCACATGCAGAGGTCATCCCGGATGCACCGGAGACGGCTGAGATGAAACTCAAGCTCGAGTCGTTCCTGCAAACCGCGACCAAGAGCCTGCTGGATAACACCGCCGGCGTGATTGACGGCAAGCCGGACTGAGAAACGACGAGCATAAAAAAGAGGCCTGCAGAGGCCTCTTTTTTTTTGCGCTTACTTAGTGGTTTATATCTTGCCCAGTAATAGCAGGACCAACAGCACCACCAACACTACACCGATGATACCGGACGGACCGTAGCCCCAACTTCTGGAGTGCGGGAAGACCGGAAGACCACCGATCAGCAGGAGGATCAGAATAATGATAAGTATTGTGCCCATTGTAGATTTCCTTATTGGTCAGTTTTGGATTGATGCAACTTCCAACTACCAGCACGCATGCGTTAAATCCGGGCGGCTTAATAAGTCCGACCGTAACGTCCTGTAAAAAATTCAAAGTTTTTGTAGGCGCCGGTAGGAGCTGGTAGGAGCTGTGTAGGAGCTGTCGAGTGAAACGAGGCTGCGATCTTTCCCCAGACACTTGAATCCCAAGCGAAAGATCAAAAGATCGCAAGCTTCGCCAGCTCCTACAGTTTGCCCTCGCCATTCAGCAATCTGATGGAGCGTGGGTCTGGCAGGCGCCTTCGCTACACTCGGCCTATCTCTCCCGGAACAAGGCTGTTTGCTATGCAAAATCGCATGATGATCACTGGGGCCGGCTCCGGCCTGGGTCGCGAAATCGCGCTGCGCTGGGCTCGTGAAGGCTGGCGCCTGGCCTTGTCGGATGTCAGCGAGCCAGGCCTGGTGGAAACTCTGAAATTGGTGCGCGCTGCCGGTGGTGAAGGCTTCATCCAGCGTTGCGATGTGCGCGACTACAGCCAATTGACGGCGTTCGCCCAGGCTTGCGAAGAAAAGCTCGGCGGTATCGATATCATCGTCAACAACGCAGGCGTAGCTTCGGGCGGGTTCTTCAGCGAACTGTCCCTGGAAGATTGGGACTGGCAGATCGCGATCAACCTGATGGGCGTCGTCAAGGGCTGCAAGGCTTTCCTGCCATTGCTGGAAAAGAGCCGCGGCAAGATCATCAACATCGCCTCCATGGCGGCCTTGATGCAGGGGCCAGCCATGAGCAACTACAACGTGGCCAAGGCAGGCGTCGTGGCGTTATCGGAGAGCCTGCTGGTAGAGTTGGCGCAGCAGGAAGTCGGCGTCCACGTGGTGTGCCCGTCGTTTTTCCAGACCAATCTGCTGGACTCCTTCCGCGGGCCGACCCCAGCCATGAAGGCTCAGGTCGGCAAGTTGCTGGAAAGCTCACCGATCAGCGCCGCTGACATTGCCGACTACATCTACCAGCAAGTGGCCCAAGGGCAGTTCATGATCCTGCCCCATGAACAGGGGCGCATGGCCTGGGCGCTCAAGCAGAAGAACCCACAGTTGCTTTACGACGAAATGACCGCCATGGCCGACAAGATGCGCGCCAAGGCCCGCCAGAACCTGAATTGACCTGGCTGCGCGATGTCCTCAGGATGGCGCCATTCGGCCCTCTTGATGGACATCTGCATGCTCAACTACCTGTGGTTCTTTCTCGCCGCGCTGTTTGAAATCGCCGGTTGCTACGCCTTCTGGATGTGGCTGCGCCAGGGCAAGAGCGCCTGGTGGATCGCCCCGGCGCTGCTCAGCCTGACCTTGTTCGCGCTGTTGCTGACCCGCATCGAAGCGACCTACGCCGGGCGCGCCTACGCCGCTTATGGCGGTATCTATATCATTGCCTCGATCGGCTGGCTGGCCGTGGTGGAGCGGGTCCGGCCACTGAGTTCCGACTGGATTGGCGTGGCGCTCTGCGTGTTGGGGGCGAGCGTGATTCTATTCGGCCCACGGCTCTCAGCTTCCTGAAATAACCTACGGTTCGCCAGGTTTTTGCAGGACGTTTCCTTCAGTCGCAAGAACTTTGCTTGTAGGGCCTTACTGAATTCTCGCTGGTGTCTTGAGAACGGAAAGCAGGCCGGGCATGGTCAGGGTCCAGACATTCTTAAGGACAAGAACCATGCTCGTATTAAGCCGTGCTGTGGGCGAGTTGATTTCCATCGGTGACGATATTTCCGTCCGGGTGCTGTCGGTCAGTGGCACCACCGTGCGTTTTGGCGTCGAAGCGCCACGGCACGTCGATGTCCATCGCTCCGAAATCTATGAAAAGATCCAGAGGAAAAAGGCTAACGCCGCCCGCAAGGCCTGTTCAGTCGAATAGGTGCTTGGGCACGTCGTGCTTGAGCATCAGTTGGCACTGTTCGCTTTCCGGGTCGAAGACAATCAAGGCCTGGCCTTTGGTCAGGGCTTGCCGGACCCGCAGCACCCGCGTCTCCAGGGGCGTGTCGTCACCGTTGTCGGTGCCGTCGCGGGTCACGAAATCTTCGATCAGGCGAGTGAGCGTGTCGACTTCGAGTTGGTCGTGGGGGATGAGCATGGGGGACCTCGGCTAGACAATAGGGCGATGCTACGGCCAATGGGCTTTTGCGGCTAGCCTGGGTTTTGACCATTGCGAATCCTTGTGGGAGCGGGCTTGCTCGCGAAAGCGGTGGGTCGGCTAGCATAGAGTTTGAATGTACCGCCGCCTTCGCGAGCAAGCCCGCTCCCACAATTTGATTTGTGTAGACTCCGAAAGCGTCATGTGTCAGCCGACATCGCGAGCTGGATCAGCTGTCCGACCGCTGCCCCACCAGGCTGTCCACCGACGGCACCCGGGTATCGCTTTCCATCTGGGCATCGTGCTCGATCTGGTGGCTGAAGCGATCCAGGGAGCCTTGGGCCGGTTGCGCGTCGCTGGCGAACACCGGTGGGCTGAGGATGTAGGCGCCGAGCAGGCGGCTGAGGGCGGCCAGGCTGTCGATGTGGGTGCGTTCGTAGCCATGGGTGGCGTCGCAGCCGAAGGCGAGCAGGGCGGTACGGATATCGTGGCCAGCGGTGATGGCCGAATGAGCGTCGCTGAAGTAATAGCGGAACAGGTCGCGGCGTGCCGAGATGTCGTTCTCCTTGGCCAGTTTCAGCAAATGCCGCGACAGATGATAGTCGTAAGGGCCTCCGGAGTCCTGCATCGCCACGCTGACCGAATGTTCGCTCGAGTGCTGGCCAGGGGCGACGGGCGCGATGTCTATACCGACGAATTCGCTGACGTCCCAGGGCAGTGCGGCCGCTGCGCCGCTGCCGGTTTCCTCAGTGATGGTGAACAGGGGGTGACAGTCGATCAGCAGTTCCTCGCCACTGTCGACAATCGCCTTGAGCGCCGCCAGCAGTGCCGCGACCCCGGCCTTGTCGTCCAAGTGCCGGGCGCTGATGTGACCGCTTTCGGTGAATTCCGGCAAGGGGTCGAAGGCCACGTAATCGCCGATGCCCACGCCCAGGGTTTCGCAATCGGCGCGGGTGGCGCAATAGGCGTCCAGGCGCAATTCGATGTGGTCCCAACTGATGGGCATTTCATCCACGGCGGTGTTGAACGCGTGACCGGATGCCATCAATGGCAGCACGCTGCCACGAATCACGCCGGTGTCGGTGAACAAGCTGACCCGGCTGCCTTCGGCAAACCGGCTGGACCAGCATCCCACCGGAGCCAGGGTCAGGCGACCGTTGTCCTTGATGGCCCGCACCGAGGCACCGATGGTATCCAGATGCGCCGACACGGCCCGGTCGGGGCTGCTCTTGCGGCCCTTGAGCGTGGCGCGGATCGTGCCACGACGGGTCATTTCGAAGGCGATACCCAACTCTTCGAGCCGCTCGGCGACGTAGCGCACGATGGTGTCGGTGAAGCCGGTCGGGCTGGGAATGGCGAGCATTTCCAGCAGGACCTTTTGCAGGTATTCGAGATCCGGTTCGGGAATTTTGCTGATCATGGAAACTCCTCTCGGAACATTCAGTTGAAGTAGGGGAACCCTGTGGCGAGGGAGCTTGCTCCCGCTGGACCGCGAAGCGGTCCCTTTGAGCTCCAGGTCGATGCACAAACCCGGATGGCTACGCAGAGGGGCCGCTTCGCAGCCCAGCGGGAGCAAGCTCCCTCGCCACGGAAGAAGGGCTAAGCCACCGTCTGGCTATGAGGAAACAACAGATCCACAAAACGCTCGGCGGTGGGCTGGGGTTCGTGGTTGGCTAAACCTGCGCGTTCGTTGGCTTCGATGAACACATACTCGGGTTGATCGGCCGCCGGCACCAGCAGGTCAAGGCCGACCATGGGGATGTCCAGCGCCCGCGCGGCACGCACTGCCGCATCGGCAAGGGTCGGATGCAGGATACCGGTGACATCTTCCAGGACGCCGCCGGTATGAAGGTTCGCTGTACGGCGTACGAACAGGTGCTCTCCGGCCGGCAGGACGCTGTCGTAGTCGTACCCCGCCGCATTGAGGGTGCGCAGGGTCTCGGCGTCCATCGGTATCTTGCTTTCACCCCCCGTAGCGGCCTGCCGTCGGCGGCTCTGGGCTTCGATCAGGGCACCGATGGTGTGCCGGCCGTCGCCGATCACCTCCGCCGGGCGCCGGATCGCCGCGGCCACCACTTCAAAGCCGATCACCAGGATGCGCAGGTCCAGCCCTTCGTGGAAGCTCTCCAGCAGCACCCGGCTATCGAACTGCCGAGCCGCTTCAATGGCGCTCTGCACCTCCTCGATGGTGCGCAGGTCCACCGCCACGCCTTGGCCCTGTTCACCGTCCAGCGGCTTGACCACCACCCGTTCGTGCTCATCGAGAAACGCCAGGTTGTCATCGGCGTTCCCCACCAGCTGTTGCGCCGGCAGGTTCAGGCCGGCGTTTTTCAGCACCTTGTGGGTCAGGCTTTTGTTCTGGCACAGGGTCATGCTGATGGCGCTGGTCAGGTCGCTCAGGGACTCGCGGCAGCGCACCCGGCGGCTGCCGTGGACCAGGGTGAACAAGCCGGCCTCGGCATCGTCCACCTGCACTTCGATGCCGCGCCGGTGAGCTTCTTCGACGATGATCCGCGCATACGGATTGAACTCCGCCTCGGGGCCGGGCCCAAGGAACAACGGCTGGTTGATGCCGTTCTTGCGCTTGATGGCGAAGGTCGAGAGGTTGCGAAAGCCGAGTTTGGCGTAGAGATTTTTTGCCTGGCGATTGTCGTGCAGCACCGACAGGTCGAGGTAGCTCAAGCCACGGCTCATGAAATGCTCGATAAGGTGACGCACCAGCACTTCGCCGACACCGGGTCGCGGGCATTGCGGATCGACGGCCAGGCACCAGAGGCTGCTGCCGTTTTCCGGGTCGTTGAAGGCCTTCTGATGATTCAGGCCCATGACGCTGCCGATCACCGCACCGGTATCGTCGTCTTCAGCCAGCCAGTACACCGGTCCGCCTTCGTGACGCGGGGTCAGTCGCAGCGGGTCGATGGGCAGCATGCCCCGGGCCTGGTAGAGCTGGTTGATGGCCTGCCAGTCGGTCTCGCTCTGGGCGCGGCGAATGCGGAAGCCGCGAAACACCCGGGTGGACTGGCGATAGTCGCTGAACCACAGGCGCAAGGTGTCGGACGGATCGAGGAACAATTGCGCCGGTTCCAGCCCCAGCACCTGCTGGGGCGCGGCCACGTACAAGGCAATGTCGCGTTCGCCGGGTTGTTCGTTGAGCAGTTCCCGGGCCAGGCACGCCGCGTCCGGGAAGGTGTGGCCGATCAGCAGTCGGCCCCAGCCGCAATGCACCGCGATCGGGTCGGCGCCCAATTCGCTGCCGTCTTCGGCCAGGCGTGCCTGCAGGCGTTCATAGGAGGGCGCCTGGCCGCGCAAGAGGCGTTGGTTGTGAACAGTTGCGTGAGGTTTCATCGATCAGATTCCTTGCTCGCTGAGCCACAGGTTCAGCGCCGCCAGTTGCCATAGTCGCGAACCGCGCAACGGCGTGAGTTGCCCGTTGGGGTCGGTGAGCAGGCGGTCGAGCATGGCTGGGTTGAACAGGCCGCGATCCTGGCTCGGATCCAGCAGCAGTTCGCGAACCCAGGCCAGGGTGTCGCCTTCCAGGTGCTTGAGGCCCGGCACCGGGAAATAGCCTTTCTTGCGGTCGATCACTTCGCTGGGAATCACCCGTCGGGCGGCTTCCTTGAGCACCTGCTTGCCGCCATCGGGCAACTTGAATTTCGCCGGGACCCGGGCCGAGAGTTCCACCAGGCGATAGTCGAGGAACGGTGTGCGCGCTTCCAGGCCCCAGGCCATGGTCATGTTGTCGACGCGCTTGACCGGGTCGTCCACCAGCATCACGGTGCTGTCCAGGCGCAGGGCCTTGTCCACCGCGGCATCGGCGCCGGGTTGGGCGAAATGCTCCTTGACGAAGTCCCCGGCCGCGTCGTTGGCCGTCAACCAGTTGGGCTGCACAGTGGCGGCGTATTCTGCGTAACTGCGGTCGAAGAATGCCGCGCGATAGGCGGCGTACGGATCGCTGGCGCCATCGACCTGCGGGTACCAGTGATAACCGGCGAACAGCTCATCCGCGCCTTGGCCGCTTTGCACCACTTTGCAATGCTTGGCGACTTCCCGCGACAGTAGGTAGAAGGCGATGCAGTCGTGGCTGACCATCGGCTCGCTCATGGCGCGGAACGCGGCGGGCAGTTGCTCGATGATCTCTTTTTCGTCGATGCGCAGTTGGTGGTGGCGAGTGCCGTAGTGCTTGGCGATCAGGTCCGAATATTGGAATTCGTCACCGCGCTCGCCGCCGGCATCCTGGAAACCGATGGAGAATGTCGACAAGTCCTCGACGCCGACTTCCCGCAGCAGGCCCACCAACATACTTGAGTCGACGCCGCCGGACAGCAGCACGCCGACGTCGACGGCGGCGCGCTGGCGAATGGCAACCGCTTCGCGGGTGCCGTCGAGAACGCGATCGATCCAGTCTTCCAGATTCAGGTGCTGTTCGTCGGCGCGAGGGCCGTAGGGCAGGGTCCACCAGGTTTTCTGCTCGGTGGTGCCGTCGGCTTCGATGCGCATCCAGGTGGCGGGCGGCAGTTTTTCAACACCGGCCAGCAAGGTGCGGGGCGCCGGGACCACCGCGTGGAAATTCAGGTAATGGTTGAGGGCCACCGGATCGAGCATCGGATTGATGTCGCCGCCCTTGAGCAGCGCCGGCAATGCTGAGGCGAAGCGCAGGCGCTGGCCGGTGCGCGACAGGTACAGCGGCTTGACGCCGAGGCGGTCGCGGGCGATGAACAGCCGCTTGGCATCACGCTCCCAAATGGCGAAGGCGAACATGCCGTTGAGTTTGGGCAGCAGCGCTTCGCCCCAGGCGTGGTAACCCTTGAGCAGCACTTCGGTGTCGCCACCGGAATAGAAGGTGTAGCCCAGGCCTTCCAGCTCGGTGCGAAGCTCCGGGTAGTTGTAGATTGCGCCGTTGAAGGCCAGCGACAGGCCCAATTGATTGTCGATCATCGGCTGGGCCGAGCCGTCCGACAGGTCCATGATTTTCAGGCGTCGGTGGCCGAGGGCAATCGGTCCCTGGCTATGAAAACCCCAGGCATCAGGGCCGCGAGGGGCCAGGTGATGGGTGATTCGCTCTACGGCCGCAAGGTCCGCAGGTTGTTGATCGAAACGTAACTCTCCAGCTAATCCGCACATAAGTCCTTACCGGTGTTTCCGTTGGGGAGGGGTCAAGCAGCACGCGCCGAAAGGGCGGGTACTCTGAAACTGACCGGAGGGATTGCTGTGAGTTTTAGATCGATGCGTTATAAGCCGGCGGGGTGGGGCCCGTTTGGTCTGCTGCATGACTGAAGAGTAGAGCGAAACCTGTGGGAGCGAGCCTGCTCGCGATTGCGGTAGATCAGTTGGTATCTAAGCGACTGACACACCGCAATCGCGAGCAGGCTCGCTCCCACAGTTGATTTTCATCGACCGCAGAAATGATGCGTCTGGCACAGGCTCTTTGTGGGAGTGGGCTTGCTCGCGATGGCGGTGGATCAGTCGGCATCTTAGTTGGCTGACACATCGCTATCGCGAGCAAGCTCAGCTCCCACAGGATTTGTGGCGGGTCATCCATCTGTGTCAGGTCTTGCCCCGAATCAAGGCCCGCAACGCGAACCGGTTCGGATGGCAGGCCTCGGCCACGCTGCGGGGCAGCGGCAGGGGTTCGTTGTCCAGCCAGGCGGCGATCAGTTCGCCCGACAGGGGCGCGGTGATCAGGCCGCGGGAACCGTGGCCGCTGTTGATGTACAGGCCATCGAGCCATGGGCAGGGGGCGTCCGGCACTTGGCGCGCATCTTTGCCCAGGGCAGCGTAGGCCTCGGTGAAGGCCTGGCGCCCGGCCAGCGGTCCGACAATCGGCAGGTAATCGGGGCTGGTGCAACGAAACGCCGCGCGGCCTTCGAGGTGGTGCGGGTCCAGGGTGCCAGCATCCAGGCGCTCCACCAGGTCGTGGGAGATCTCTTCGAGCATCTGCAGATTGCCGGCATGCTCGGCAGCGGTGGGGGTCAGGTCGTCGCTGTTGAAATCGAAACTGGCGCCCAGGGTATGTTCGCCCAGCCGCGGCGGCGCCACATATCCTTCGGCGCAGACCACCGTCGCCAGGCTCTGGCTGCGGCGGGTTTGCGGCAACCGCGTGATCTGCCCGCGAATGCGCTTGAGCGGCAAACCAGCGGCAGGTTCGAAGCGTTTGATCTCGGCAGCGCTGGCGAGGATCACCACTGGCGCACTGGCCAGGCAGCGTTCGCCGTCCCATGCCGACCATTGGCCGTCGACTCGGCGCAGGTGCAGCACGTCATGATGGGGTCGCACATCAATTGCCGGCCCCGAGGCTTGCCAGCGACACAGCGCCGGCGGATGCACCCAACCGCCTTCGGGATAAAACAAGCCGCCACAGGCCAGGCCGATGCCGGCGCGAACCTGGGCCTCGGACTGATCCAGTGAATGCAGCAAGTCCGCTGGGAACGCCTCGGCCAGTTGCGCCTGGCGCTCGGCTTCCTTGCTGTTGAAGGCCAGTTGCAAGACGCCGCAGGCATCCCAGTCAACGCCGCGTTGCAGTTGCTCCAGCACGCGTCGGGTGTAGCCGAAGCCGCTGAGGATCATCTGCGACAACGCCGTGCCATGGGCCGACAATTTGAGGTACAGCACGCCTTGGGGATTGCCGGACGCTTCCTCGGCCAACCCGGCATGACGCTCCAGCAGCGTCACCTGCCAACCACGGGCGGCGAGGCTCGCCGCGCTGGCGCAACCGGCCAGGCCACCGCCGATGACCAAGGCCCGACGCTCGCCGGTGGGCGGCAAGGGGCGGGCGTACCAGGGTTTTGCCAGGGACGGCGCGGGTGTCTGCTCGGGCCAGCCAAGAAACACGCCGCGCAGGATTTCCCATTTATGGCCAATGCCGGGCGTGCGCTTCATCTTGAAGCCCGCCGCGTTCAGCAACCGCCGAACCCAACCGGTGCTGGTGAAGGTACTGAGGGTAGCGCCGGGTGCGGCCAGCCGGGCCAGTTCGGCGAACAGCTCGGCGGTCCACATCTCGGGGTTCCTGGCTGGGGCAAAGCCGTCGAGGAACCAGGCATCGATCTGCCCGTCCAACTGCGGCAACTGCTCCAGGGCATCGCCGATCAACAAGGTCAGCGTCACCCGGCCATTGGCCAGGACCAAGCGCTGGAAACCCTGGTGGATCGCCACGTACTGCTCAAGCAATTGTTCCGCTTGAAGGCTCAGTTGCGGCCACAGGGCAAGGGCCCGGCGCAAGTCTTCGGGGCTCAAGGGATACTTCTCGACGCTGACGAAGTGCAGCCGAGCGCCTGCTGGCGCGCACTGTTCGAACAATTGCCAGGCGCAGAGAAAATTCAAGCCGGTGCCAAACCCGGTTTCGCCGATCACCAGCCGCCCGCCAGCGGCCAGCGCAGCGAAGCGCTCGGCCAGGTTGTTCTGCTCGAGGAACACATAACGGGTTTCATCCAGGCCCGACTGATCGGAAAAATACACATCGTCGAACACCCGCGAACGCGGGCGCCCCTGATCATCCCAGTCGAGCTGGGCGTGTTGCTGGATGGGCGTCATGGCAGGCTCGGTCAAAACTGAGCGGCCATTCTAGCCGATCGGTATCGGCTTGCTTGACCCATCGCAACAGAGCGCGCATCTGAATGGAATCTGCTGCACAGGGCCGCATCCAATCCGCTAGTCTTGAGCCATCCCCGGAAGGAGCTGCCCATGTTTGAATCCGCTGAAATCGGCCATGTGATCGATAAAGACACCTTTGAGGCCGAGGTGCCCGCCCTGCGTGAAGCGCTGTTGGAGGCGCAGTTCGAGTTGCAGCAGCAGGGCCGGTTTCCGGTCATCGTGTTGATCAATGGCATCGAAGGCGCGGGCAAGGGCGAGACGGTGAAGTTGCTCAATGAATGGATGGACCCACGGCTGATCGAAGTGCGCACCTTCGACCAGCAGACTGACGAGGAATTGGCGCGGCCTCCCGCGTGGCGCTATTGGCGGATGCTGCCGGCCAAGGGGCGCATGGGGATTTTCTTCGGCAACTGGTACAGCCAGATGCTCCAGGGCCGGGTCCATGGCGAATTCAAGGACCCACGACTCGACCAGGCGATCGCCGGTGCCGAGCGCCTGGAAAAAATGCTCTGCGATGAAGGCGCGCTGATCTTCAAGTTCTGGTTCCACCTCTCCAAGAAGCAGATGAAGGCCCGGCTCAAGGGGCTCAAGGATGATCCGCTGCACAGTTGGCGCATCAGCCCGCTGGATTGGCAGCAATCCCAGACCTACGACAAGTTCGTCAAATACGGTGAGCGGGTGCTGCGCCGCACCAGCCGCGACTATGCGCCGTGGCACGTGATCGAAGGCATGGACAGCTGTTATCGCAGCCTCACCGTCGGGCGGATCCTGCTCGACGGTTTGCGCCAGGCCTTGGACCGGTCGAAAATCAAGCCGCAAAAGGTCAGCGTGGCGCCGCTGCCCGAGCTGGACGGCCAGGTCACGCTGCTCGACAGCCTGGACATGACCCGGCGCCTGGACAAGGCCGACTACGAAGAACAACTGATCACCGAGCAGGCGCGGTTCGCCGGCCTGCTGCGGGACAAACGCATGCGCCAACATGCCCTGGTGGCGGTGTTCGAAGGCAATGACGCGGCGGGCAAGGGTGGGGCGATCCGGCGGGTCGCGGCGGCCCTGGACCCACGCCAATACAGCATCGTGCCGATTGCCGCGCCCACGGAAGAAGAGCGCGCCCACCCCTACATGTGGCGGTTCTGGCGGCATATCCCCGCGCGCGGCAAGTTCACCATGTTCGACCGCTCCTGGTACGGCCGGGTGCTGGTGGAGCGGGTCGAAGGTTTTTGCAGCCAAGCCGACTGGCTGCGGGCCTACGGGGAAATCAACGACTTCGAGGAGCAGATCGCCGACGCCGGTGTGGTGGTGGTCAAGTTCTGGCTGGCCATCGACAAGGAAACCCAGCTGGAGCGGTTCCAGGAGCGCGAGGAAATCCCGTTCAAGCGTTTCAAGATCACCGAGGATGACTGGCGCAACCGCGACAAGTGGGACGCCTACCGCGCCGCAGTGTGCGACATGGTCGACCGCACCAGCACCGAGATTTCCCCCTGGACCTTGGTGGAGGCCAACGACAAGCGCTGGGCGCGGGTCAAGGTACTGCGCACCCTTAACCAGGCATTGGAGGCGGCTTTCGAGCGCAGCGCAAAACAGGCTCGCAAGAAGAAGCGCTAGGGCGATGGGTACGCATACGCGAGGTGAATGATTGTCGCGGTCGGTTATCCAGTGGATCTATGCTCGATTCACTCTCAACCGACCAGAACAATGAGGTACAGCCATGCGTGAAGTGGTGATCGTCGACAGCGTACGGACCGGCCTGGCCAAGTCCTTTCATGGCAAGTTCAACATGACCCGTCCAGACGACATGGCGGCCCATTGTGTCGATGCCTTGTTGGCGCGCAACGACATCAACCCGGCCAGCGTCGAGGATTGCATCGTCGGGGCCGGCTCCAATGAGGGCGCCCAGGGCTACAACATCGGGCGCAACGTGGCGGTGCTCTCGCGATTGGGCATTGGCACGGCCGGCATGACCCTCAACCGCTTCTGTTCCTCGGGCCTGCAAGCCATTGCCATCGCCGCCAATCAGATCGCTTCCGGTTGCAGCGACATCATTGTGGCGGGCGGTGTGGAATCCATCAGCCTGACGATGAAAAGCGTCAATACCGACAACCTGATCAACCCACTGCTCAAGGAGCAAGTGCCCGGGATTTATTTCCCCATGGGCCAGACAGCGGAGATCGTCGCTCGCCGTTACCAGGTCAGCCGCGAGGAGCAGGACCGCTACGCCTTGCAGAGCCAGCAACGCACCGCCAAGGCCCAGGCGGCGGGATTGTTCGATGATGAAATCATCCCGATGGCGGTCAAGTACCGGGTCGAGGACAAGCAGACCGGTGCGGTGCAGATTCTTGAAGGCGTGGTCGATCATGACGATTGCAACCGCCCGGACACCACCTATGAAAGCCTGGCGGGCCTGAAGCCGGTGTTCGCCGAAGACGGTTCGGTGACGGCGGGCAACTCGTCGCAGTTGTCCGACGGCGCCTCGATGACCTTGGTCATGAGCCTGGAAAAGGCCCTGGCGCTGGGGCTCAAGCCCAAGGCGTTTTTTCGCGGTTTCACCGTGGCCGGTTGCGAGCCGGACGAAATGGGCATCGGCCCGGTATTTTCAGTGCCCAAGCTGCTCAAGGCCAAGGGCTTGCAGATCGCCGATATCGACCTGTGGGAACTCAACGAGGCGTTTGCTTCCCAGTGCCTGTACAGCCGCAACCGGCTGGAAATCGATCCAGAGAAATACAACGTCAACGGCGGCTCGATCTCCATCGGCCATCCGTTCGGCATGACCGGTTCCCGGCAAGTCGGGCATCTGGTGCGTGAGCTGCAACGGCGCAACCTGCGCTACGGCATCGTGACCATGTGTGTGGGCGGCGGGATGGGGGCGACGGGGTTGTTCGAGGCGGTGAGATAACCGCAAAAAGTATGCTTGCACAGAGCTTTTGTGGCGAGGGAGCTTGCTCCCGCTCGGCTGCGAAGCAGGCGCCAAACTGTCGATGCGGTTTATTGAATGGGGCAGGGGGCCGCTTCGCGACCCAGCGGGAGCAAGCTCCCTCGCCACAGGAGTACGGCGCTAGCTGGCGACCTGAGTCAGTTGCAGCATCCGCTGTACATACGCTTCCACCTCCCGCAACGCCTCCTCGCGATTGGCGAACGGCCCTTCCTGGGTGCCTTCCCGGGTGTTGAAGTAAAATTCGCCGTTTATTCGGCAAATCCGGTCACTGGGAAAGACCATCGCAGGGGCGAGGTCCTGAGCGCGTTTGCCAAGCATGAGGGGCTCCAAAAGGGGCGGCGGGATCAGGTTGAGTGAAGTTTAGAGGCTGGCGTGAACCGCTGCTTGGCCAGCCGATAGGCGGCCATGTGCCATGTCGGTATTGATTCAATTAATCCGCAACTGTTCCTGTGTCGCTGGGCGAATAGATGCCTAGAATGGGCGTTCTTTGTCCTGGGCTTCGAGGGTTGCATGCACATATCGTCCGGTCGCTGGGTCTACGGCTTGTTCCTCGCCCTGTTGACGGCCTTGCTCTGGGGAATCCTGCCGATCAAGCTCAAGCAAGTGCTGCAAGTGATGGACCCGGTCACGGTGACCTGGTTTCGCTTGCTGGTGTCCGGCGGTTTGCTGTTCATTTATTTGGCGGCGACCCGGCGCCTGCCCAGTCGCAAGGTCCTCGGCCCACGCGGCGGCTGGCTGGTGGCGATGGCGGTGCTCGGGCTGGTGGGCAACTACGTGTTGTACCTGATGGGCCTGAACCGCTTGAGCCCCGGCACCGCGCAATTGGTGGTGCAGATGGGGCCGATCATGTTGCTGGTTGCCAGCCTGTTTGTGTTCAAGGAGCGGTTCAGCGTGGGGCAGGGCATTGGCCTGCTGGTGCTGCTGGTCGGTTTCACGCTGTTTTTCAACCAGCGCCTGGGCGAGTTGCTGACGTCCCTGAGCGAATACACCGCCGGGGTGTTGATGGTGTTGTTGGCATCGACGGTCTGGACGTTCTACGCCCTGGGCCAGAAGCAATTGTTGACGGTGTGGAATTCGCTGCAGGTGATGATGGTGATCTACCTGTTTTGCGCGCTGCTGCTCACGCCCTGGGTGCATCCGTTGGAGGCGCTGCAATTGAGCTCGCTGCAAGGCTGGTTGTTGCTCGCGTGCTGCCTCAATACCTTGATTGCCTATGGCGCGTTTGCCGAAGCCCTGGCCCATTGGGAAGCGTCGCGGGTCAGCGCGACCCTGGCGATCACGCCGCTGGTGACCTTCGCCGCAGTGGCGATGGCGGCCTGGTGGTGGCCTGATTATGTCCATGCCGAGCAGATCAACCTGCTGGGCTATGGCGGGGCGGTGCTGGTAGTGCTGGGTTCGGCGCTGGTCGCCCTGGGCCCCTCGTTGATCGCCGGGCTCAAGGCCCGACGCGAGCGTTTGGCTGTCGGGCGTTAAACCGCGTTATCGTTCTTCGCGAGCAAGCCCGCTCCCACAGGGCATCTATGTGAGCCGTAATATTGCATACACTGAAGATCCATTGTGGGAGCGGGCTTGCTCGCGAAAGCGGCTTGGCAGGCGATAAGGATGTCGAGCCTGCCGGCCTCATCGCGAGCAGGCTCGCTCCCACAGGGGGGATGGCGTTAGCCCTGGCTACCGGCCTCCAACATATTCTCCGGCCTCACCCAGGCATCGAATTCTTCATCGGTCAGGTACCCCAGTTGCAGCGCCGCCTCGCGCAAGGTCAGCCCTTCGCCGTAGGCTTTCTTGGCGATTTCCGCTGACTTGTCGTAGCCGATATGCGGGTTCAGTGCGGTCACCAGCATCAACCCACGTTCCAGGTGCGCGGCCATCTGCTCGGCGTCCGGTTCGAGACCGGCGATGCAGTGCTGCTGGAAGTTGCTGCAGCCGTCGGCCAGCAGGCGTATCGACTGCAGCAGGTTGTGGATGATCACCGGTTTGAACACGTTCAACTGCAAATGCCCCTGGCTGGCGGCAAAACCAATGGTCACGTCGTTGCCCATGACCTGGCAGGCCAGCATCGACAAGGCTTCGCACTGGGTCGGGTTGACCTTGCCAGGCATGATGGAACTGCCCGGTTCGTTGGCTGGCAATTTCACCTCGGCGAAGCCGGCCCGGGGGCCAGAGCCCAGCAGACGCAGGTCGTTGGCGATTTTCATCAGGGTCACGGCGAGGGTCTTCAGGGCGCCGGACAAGGAAGTCAGGGGTTCATGGCCGGCCAGCGCGGCGAACTTGTTCGGTGCGGTGACGAACGGCAGGCCCGAGAGCGCCGCCAGTTCAGCGGCAATCGCTTCGCCGAAACCATGGGGTGAATTGAGCCCGGTGCCCACGGCTGTGCCGCCCTGGGCCAGTTCGCAGACGGCCGGAAGCGCGGCGCGGATCGCCCGTTCGGCATAATCGAGCTGGGCAATGAACGCCGACAGCTCCTGGCCAAAGGTGATTGGCGTGGCATCCATCATGTGGGTGCGGCCGGTCTTGACCAGCTTCATGTGGCGCGCCGCCAGTTCCGCGAGGCCGCCGGAGAGTTCGCTGATGGCCGGCAGCAATTGCTGATGGACAGCCTGGGCGGCGGCGATGTGCATGGCGGTGGGGAAGCAGTCGTTGGAACTCTGCGAGCGGTTGACGTGGTCGTTGGGGTGCACCGGGCTCTTGCCGCCGCGGGGGTTGCCGGCCAGTTCGTTGGCGCGCCCGGCGATCACCTCGTTGGCGTTCATGTTGCTCTGGGTCCCGCTGCCGGTCTGCCAGACCACCAGCGGGAATTGGTCGTCGTGCTGGCCGGCGAGCACTTCGTCGGCGGCCTGTTCGATCAGGCGGGCGATGTCGGCGGGGAGGTCGCCATTGCGATCATTGACCCGCGCGGCGGCCTTCTTGATCAGTGCCAGGGCATGCAGCACCGACAGCGGCATGCGTTCGTTGCCAATGGCGAAGTTGATCATGGAACGCTGCGTCTGGGCTCCCCAGTAGGCCTCATCCGGGACTTCAACCTGGCCAAGGCTGTCGGTTTCGATACGGCTCATCGGGTCAAACTCCTTAAAGGCTGAATGCGCAGTTTAGGCCCAGATGGGCGGCACCGGTTCCCTCAATCATCGCTCAATCCAGGAGCGGTGTGTTCGGTCCGTCAATCGGACCCGACAAGCATCGGGGTTGAGGCCCGGCGTTTTTTAGGCGCAGAATGGTCGCCCTTGGGGTTTTACCTCGCCTGTAAACAAAGGAAACTCGATGACCCGTCTTCGTGCCATCTGTACCGCAGTTGCTCTGGTGTGTGCCAGCGGCCCTGTTTTCGCCGATACCGCCAGCCACAACGCCAGCGCCGAAGCGTTCCTGACCCTGGCGCACGCTGACAAACTGGGCACTCCGGTGTACATGCAAGTGCAGCAAATGTTTGCCCAGCGCTTTGAACAGACCAAGGCCCCTGAGTCGAAAAAAGCCACCCTGGAAACCTATCAGGCCAAGGCCAATGCCGCGCTGGACCAAGCCATTGGCTGGAACAAGCTCAAGCCCGACATGGTCAAGCTCTACACCAGCAACTTCAACGAGTCGGAGCTCAAGGACCTGGTGGCTTTCTACCAATCGCCATTGGGCAAGAAAGTCCTGGAAAAAATGCCACAGCTGACTCAGCAATCGGCCCAGCTGACCCAGGCCAAGCTTGAAAGCGCGGTGCCGGTGGTCAACAAGCTGCTGGCCGACATGACGGCCGAGCTCGAGCCAAAAGCCGCTGCCCCAGCCAAGAAAAAGCCGTAAGCGGAGCCCGGTATGAGCATGCAACAACGCATCGAATCGACACTCGGGCTCTTGCAGCCCGAGCACTTGCAAGTGCTGGATGAAAGCCACATGCACAGCCGTGGCCTGCAGACGCATTTCAAGGCCGTGGTGGTCAGCCAGCAGTTCGAAGGGCTCAATCGCGTCAAGCGTCACCAGAAGGTCTACGGCACGCTGGGCGAGCTGATGGGTGAGTTCCATGCGTTGGCGCTGCACACCTACACCCCCGAAGAATGGGCGCAGATCGACGCCGCGCCGGCTTCGCCGACGTGTGCCGGTGGCAGCAAGCACTGAGCGGGCAACCTGTTATGGCCAGGAAGCTTTTGTGGCGAGGGAGCTTGCTCCCGCTGGGCTGCGAAGCGGCCCCCAAGCCAATCACCGCGTCGTGTCAGGCTGATCCCAATCAGTTTTTTGGGGCTGCTGCGCAACCCAGCGGGAGCAAGCTCCCTCGCCACAAAGGCTCTCGCTCCTAAAACCACATTGTTTTTGTTAGAATCCGCAACGCGCCGCTCACCCGGCGCGTTTTTTTTCGCATCCGGTTCACCCTTTACGAGGGTAGCCACCTGGAGAAACACCCATGACACAACCCATTGTCGTGGCGGCACTGTATAAGTTCGTCACCCTTGAAGATTACGTCGAGCTGCGTGAGCCCCTGCTCAAGGCCATGCTCGACAACGGCATCAAAGGCACGCTGCTGATCGCCGAGGAAGGCATCAACGGCACGGTCTCCGGCACCCGTGAAGGCATCGACGGGTTGATGGCCTGGCTCAAGAACGATCCGCGCATGGACGACATCGACCATAAAGAGTCGTACTGCGACGAGCAGCCGTTCTACCGCACCAAGGTCAAGCTCAAGAAAGAAATCGTCACCCTCGGCGTCGAAGGCGTGGACCCGAACAAGCAGGTCGGCACGTACGTCGAGCCACAAGACTGGAACGCGTTGATCAGCGATCCGCAAGTGCTGTTGATCGACACCCGCAACGATTACGAAGTGTCCATCGGCACCTTCGAAGGCGCCATCGACCCCAAGACCACCAGCTTTCGCGAGTTCCCCGAGTACATCAAGGCCAACTTCGACCCGGCCAGGCACAAGAAAGTCGCGATGTTCTGCACCGGCGGCATTCGTTGTGAAAAGGCTTCCAGCTACATGCTTGGCCAAGGCTTCGACGAGGTCTATCACCTCAAGGGCGGCATCCTGAAATACCTCGAAGAGGTGCCTCAGGAGGAAACCAAGTGGCGCGGCGACTGCTTCGTGTTCGATAACCGCGTGACCGTTCGCCACGACCTCAGCGAAGGGGACTACGATCAATGTCATGCTTGTCGTACCCCGGTGAGCGTAGAAGACCGCGCTTCGGAGCATTATGTGCCTGGCATCAGTTGCCCGCATTGCTGGGATAAGCTGAGCGAGAAAACCCGTCGCAGCGCCATCGACCGGCAGAAGCAGATCGAGTTGGCCAAGGCGCGGAACATGCCGCACCCGATCGGCTACAACTATAAGCAAACATCTTCCGAGGCTTGAACCATGGCGTCGCGCCTGCTCTACGTGATGGACCCGATGTGCTCCTGGTGCTGGGGCTTTGCACCGGTGGCCGAGGCATTGGTCGAGCAGGCGCAGGCCGCGGGCGTGGAATTGCACCTGGTGGTGGGCGGTTTGCGCACCGGCAGTGGTTCGGCGCTGGAGCCGACCACCCGGCGCTACATTCTTGAACATTGGCAGGCGGTGACCCAGGCCACCGGCCAGCCCTTCAAGCTTGAAGGCGCATTGCCGGACGGTTTCGTCTACGACACCGAACCAGCCTGCCGGGCATTGGTGACGGCTCGCAGCCTCGCCCCGGACTTGGCCTGGAAGCTGGTGAAGCTGATCCAGCAGGCCTTTTATGTGCAAGGCCGCGACGTCACCCACGCCAGCGTCCTGGTGGAGCTGGCCGAACAGGCCGGGTTGCCACGCATCGAATTCGCTGCCGCTTTTGACCGCGCCGACCAACACGCGGCCACCGCGGCGGATTTCACCTGGGTACAGGACCTGGGCATCGCCGGGTTCCCCACGCTGTTGGCTGAGCGCGACGGCCAACTGGCCTTGCTGACCAACGGTTATCAGCCCCTGGGCCAGTTGTCGCCGTTGCTGGGCCGATGGCTGGAGCGCGCGACCTGTGCCTGAGCGGCCGCCAGACCCATCGGCCTCGCGGCGCATCGATCGGTTGAGCTGGGCGGAAATCCGTCGCCTGGCCCTCACCCATAAAAAAGCCCTGTGGATCGCCAACGGCGTGGCCGTGCTGGCGACGCTGTGCAGCGTGCCGATCCCGTTGCTGCTGCCGCTGTTGGTGGACGAAGTCCTGCTGGGTCACGGCGATGCGGCCTTGAACGTCATGAACCATGCATTGCCAACGGCGTGGCAGAGCGCTGCTGGCTATATCGGGCTGATGTTGCTGGCGACCCTGGCCCTGCGCTGCGGCGCCTTGCTGTTCAACGTGCTGCAGGCGCGCTTGTTCGCCAGGCTGGCCAAGGACCTCGTCTACCGCATTCGCATCCGTCTGATCGAACGTCTCAAGCGAATCTCCCTGGGCGAGTACGAAAGCCTGGGCAGCGGCACGGTGGCGGCCCACTTGGTCACCGACCTGGACACCCTCGACAAATTCATCGGCGAAACCCTCAGCCGTTTCCTGGTGGCGATGCTGACCTTGGTGGGCACCGCCGGGATCCTGGTGTGGATGCACTGGAAACTGGCGCTGCTGATCCTGCTGTTCAACCCGCTGGTGATCTACGCCACGGTACAGTTGGGCAAGCGGGTCAAGCACCTCAAGAAACTGGAGAACGACAGCACCTCGCGCTTTACCCAGGCCTTGACCGAAACCCTGGACGCCATCCAGGAAGTGCGCGCCGGCAACCGCCAGGGCCATTTCCTTGGGCGCTTGGGAATGCGCGCCAAGGAAGTCCGCGATTACGCCGTGAACTCGCAGTGGAAAACCGACGCCTCGAACCGCGCCAGTGGTTTGCTGTTCCAGTTCGGCATCGATATTTTTCGCGCGGCGGCCATGCTCACCGTGGTGTTTTCCGACCTGTCCATTGGCCAGATGCTGGCGGTGTTCAGCTACCTCTGGTTCATGATCGGTCCGGTCGAGCAGTTGTTGAATTTGCAGTACGCCTTTTACGCCGCCGGCGGCGCCTTGAACCGCATCAATGAACTGCTGGCCCGGGCCGACGAGCCGCAGTACACCGGCGTCGTCGATCCGTTCAAGGGCCGTGACACCGTGGGCATCGAGATCCAAGGGTTGAGTTTCGGTTACGGCGAGGAGTTGGTGCTCGACCAATTGAACCTGTCCATCTCTGCGGGGGAAAAAGTCGCCATCGTCGGGGCCAGTGGCGGCGGCAAGAGCACTCTGGTGCAGTTGCTGCTCGGGCTTTACACGCCGCAGTCGGGCAGCATTCGTTTCGGCGGCGCCACGCAGCAGGAGGTTGGCCTGGAAACCATTCGCGAGAACGTCGCTGTGGTGCTTCAGCATCCGGCGTTGTTCAACGACACGGTGCGGGCTAACTTGACCATGGGCCGTGAACGCAGCGACGAGGCCTGCTGGCAGGCGCTGGAAATCGCCCAACTCGACGCCACGGTACGGGCGCTGCCCCTGGGCCTGGAAAGCATCGTTGGGCGTTCCGGGGTGCGGTTGTCCGGCGGGCAGCGCCAACGGCTGGCCATTGCCCGCATGGTATTGGCCAATCCTCGGGTGGTGATTCTCGACGAAGCCACCTCGGCCCTGGACGCGGCCACCGAGTACAACCTGCACCAGGCCCTGGCGCGTTTTTTGAGCGCGCGTACCACCCTGATCATCGCCCACCGGCTCTCGGCGGTGAAGCAGGCTGATCGGGTATTGGTGTTCGACGGTGGGCGAATCGCCGAAGACGGCGACCATTTGCAACTGATTGCCGAAGGGGGCCTGTACGCTCGGCTCTACGGTCATTTGCAACAAATACAGCAGCCTTGAGTTTCCGGCGGTTTTCTGCGCTTAGTATCGGAAAAAAAGCAGGCAAACCCGCTGTTTTTCCCAAATTCCACGCAAAGTCTGTCGATCCGTTCATCCATTCATTCGATGGGTCGAAAACTAGCCTAGGCTATTGAGTCAGGAGTGGAATTCTGGCGGGTGTTCGTCCGCAATACCTGTGTGCAAGGGACCTCATGAAGCAAAAGCAGACTCTCGGAACACCACGGCTGCTGGGTATCGTCTGGCCCTTTATCGCCGTTGTGCTATTTCAGGCATTGCTCGGCGGCGTCAGCCTATACGTGTTGTCTGCGGTTCGCGGCTATGTGGCGGGGGAGAGTCTCTGGTCCAAGGGGCAGAAAGACGCCATCTATTACCTCAACCTCTACGCCGACAGCCGCGATGAGGCGATTTTCCGAAAATTTCAGCAGGCCATCGCCGTGCCCGAGGGCGGCCACGAATTGCGGGTGGCGCTGGACCGTGAGCCGCCGGACCTGGAGGCCGCACGGGCCGGCATCCTCAAGGGCGGCAATCACCCGGACGATGTGTCCAGCCTGATCTGGCTTTATTTGAATTTCCGTCACTTCAGTTACTTGGAAGAAGCCATCGATCTCTGGACGGTGGGCGACGGCTACCTGATCGAATTGAATAACGTCGCCCGGCAGATGCACGGCAGCATCGCCGCGGGCCAGGCCTCGGAGGTGGACATCCGCGGCTGGAAGGCCCAGATCTTTGCGATCAATGATTCCGTGACCCCGGCTGCCAAGGCGTTCAGCGACGCACTGGGAGAGGGCTCGCGTTTCATCCTGCGGCTTCTGCTGGTGACCAATTTCGCCACCGCCCTGGGGCTGATCGTCCTGGCGCTGTTGCGTACCCATAAGTTGCTGGCCCAGCGGCAGGTGTTCGCCAATGCGCTGCAGATGGAGAAAGAACGAGCGCAGATCACCCTGCAATCCATTGGCGATGGGGTGATCACCACCGACGTGGAAGGGGCCATCGCCTACATGAACCCCGCCGCCGAAGCGATGACCCATTGGAAGGCCGAACACGCCACGGGCTTGCCCTTGGCCGCGCTGTTCAATTTGCTCGATGACAATGCCCAGACCGAAGGGCTGACCTTGATCGAGCACATCCTCAGCGGTCGACTCAGTGGCGCCAGCGAACATTCGAAACTGATCCAGCGCCTGGATGGCAGCACGGTCTCGGTCACCCTGGTGGGCGCGCCGATCCGCCATGCTGGCAAGGTCAGCGGCGCCGTGCTGGTGCTGCATGACATGACCCAGGAGCGGCAATACATCGCCAACCTGTCGTGGCAGGCCACCCACGACGCCCTGACCGGCCTGGCCAACCGCCGGGAATTCGAGTATCGCCTCGAGCAGGCCTTGCACAACCTCACTCGCCAGGTCGGTCGTCATGCCTTGATGTTTCTCGACCTGGACCAGTTCAAGCTGGTTAACGACACCTGCGGCCACGCGGCGGGAGACGAGTTGTTGCGGCATATCTGTGCCTTGTTGCAATCAGGGCTGCGGGAAAACGACACCCTGGCCCGGTTGGGCGGCGATGAGTTCGGGATCCTGCTGGAGAACTGTTCGCCGGAGGCTGCGGAAAAGATTGCCGAAGGGCTGCGCCAGACCGTGCAGAACCTGCATTTTGTCTGGAAGGGCCGGCCGTTCGTGACCACCGTGAGCATTGGCCTGGTGCACATCGCCCAGACCCCGACGACCCTGGAGGCATCCCTGCGGGCCGCCGACATGGCCTGTTATATGGCCAAGGAAAAGGGGCGCAACCGGGTTCAGGTCTATCATGCCGACGACTCGGAGTTGTCCCTGCGTTTTGGCGAGATGGCCTGGGTCCAGCGCCTGCACATGGCTTTGGAGGAAAACCGCTTTTGCCTGTACGCCCAGGAAATCGCCGCGCTGGGCCCGGGCGATCATGGTGGCGGGCACATAGAAATCCTGCTGCGCCTGCATGACGAAGCCGGGCGGATGATCCTGCCGGACAGCTTCATTCCCGCGGCGGAACGCTACGGGCTGATGACATCCCTGGATCGTTGGGTGGTGGAAAACGTCTTCAAGATCATCCGCCAGTGCCTGAATGAATCGCGACAGGGGCCCATGGCGATGTGTGCGATTAATCTGTCAGGCACCACTATCGGAGATCAGGCGTTCCTCGACTTCCTGCGTAAACAGTTCGCCGCCTACTCGATCCCGCCGGAAATGATTTGTTTTGAAATTACAGAAACCAGCGCTATTTCGAATCTCGGCAGTGCGATCCGTTTTATCAATGAACTCAAGAGCTTGGGATGTTATTTCTCGCTGGATGACTTTTGCGCCGGAATGTCTTCATTCGCTTACCTGAAACATTTACCTGTAGACTTCTTGAAGATCGACGGGAGTTTCGTAAAGGATATGCTGGACGACCCGATTAACCGTGCAATGGTCGAAGTGATCAATCACATCGGTCACGTCATGGGTAAGCGCACGATTGCCGAGTTTGTAGAAACCGCCCAGATCGAGCAGGCATTGCTGGAGATAGGGGTGGACTACGCTCAGGGGTATGTGATCGAACGCCCGCAATTGTTTACCTGCGACACGTTGCAATGTCGGCCGGCCCGGCCCCAGCCGTTGTTATTCAAGGCCCCCGGCACGTTCCGCTGAAACGCTTGTTGATCCGAGAAAATCACAATCAAAAGGAGCCCGACAGTGATCGACACATTCAACCGAACAGGCCCGCTCATGGACGCCACAAGCTATCCGAAATGGGCACAGCAGCTCATTACCGATTGCAGCGAGAGCAAGCGCCGGGTTGTCGAACACGAACTGTATCAGCGCATGCGCGACAACAAGCTCAGCGCCAAGACCATGCGCCACTACCTCATTGGTGGTTGGCCGGTCGTTGAACAGTTCGCTTTATACATGGCACAGAACCTCACCAAGACCCGCTTTGCCCGCCATCCTGGCGAGGACATGGCGCGTCGCTGGCTGATGCGCAACATTCGTGTCGAACTCAACCATGCCGATTATTGGGTCAACTGGAGCGCCGCCCACGGCGTGACCCTGGAAGACCTGCAGGCCCAGCAGGTACCGCCTGAGCTTCATGCCTTGAGCCACTGGTGCTGGCACACCAGTTCCTCGGACGCGTTGATCGTGGCCATCGCCGCGACCAACTACGCCATCGAGGGTGCCACGGGAGAGTGGTCGGCGCTGGTGTGTTCCACCGGTGTCTATGCGGCCGCCTTCGCCGAGGAAGACCGCAAGCGGGCCATGAAATGGCTGAAAATGCATGCCCAGTACGACGATGCCCATCCTTGGGAAGCCTTGGAAATCATCTGTACGCTGGCGGGGATGAACCCGAGCAAAGCCCTGCAGACGGAGCTGCGCCAGGCCGTTTGCAAGAGCTATGACTACATGTATCTGTTCCTGGAGCGTTGCATGCAACTGGAACAGTCGGAGACGGTGAGTAAGTCGTCATCCCCCCGCGAGCGCCTGGCATTGGCCGGGAGCTGATTACTACCACTACAGATAGCCACAACCTGTGGGAGCGAGCCTGCTCGCGAAGCGGTCTGACAGTCGACGGGGAGGTTGACTGCTAGGCCGCTTTCGCGAGCAGGCTCGCTCCCACAGTTGTTTTGGATGAGCGCTGTCTTGAATCGCCTTAAACCTTGTGGGAGCGGGCTTGCTCGCGAAGACTCTGGCAAATGCAACATAGTCGTAGGCTGACCCACCGCTTTCGCGAGCAAGCCCGCTCCCACAGATATTTCGATATTCTTTGCTGCCGATACTTGTCAGCCGGCCATCGCCAGTCGATTGCGCCCCTCGCGCTTGGCCACGTACAGCGCGCTGTCGACCCTGCGTAGCAGGCTTTCCGAGGATTCCCCTGGTAGCAGGGTGGCGCAGCCCAGGCTGACGGTCAGCTCGATCCGGGTGCCAGCGGCGAAGTAATCCTGGGCCTGGGCGGCATAACGCAGCCGTTCGCCGACCATGGCTGCCGCATCCCGGCTGGTATTGGCCAGCAGGATCAGAAATTCTTCACCGCCGAACCTGAACACCATGTCCACGTTGCGCAGTTGACCCTTGATCGACTCGGCCACGGCCTTGAGCACTTCGTCACCGACGCCGTGACCATGGTTGTCGTTGATGCGCTTGAAATGATCGATATCGAGCATCAGCACTGACAAGGGCTGCGAATGACGCTTGGCCATGTCGATTTCCCGCATCAGGGTCTGGTCCATGGCGATGCGGTTGCCGGTAGCGGTCAGTGGATCTCGCAGGGCGCTACGGGTGGCGGCGCGGTAGAGCAGCGCGTTGCGCAGCGGATACAGCAGCGTCGACATGATGGATTCGAGATCGCTCTGTTCCGCCTCGATGAAACGCTGGTTGCGGCGGAATACCAGTTCCCCCAGCTGTTCGCCTTCATGGCTGAGGTTGTAGCTGAGGGTGTGGTGCCCTCGTTGCCCGAACTCCAGGCGCAGGTCACTGGCTTTGTGCTGATAGGCCAACGCATCCAGGGGAACCAGTCGCTGAATTTCGCGGAAAAACAGGCCCAGGATGCGCTGTGGCTCCAGGCTGGTCTGCAGTTGCTGGCTCAGTTGTTGGCGCAATTGCGACAGACTGACAGAGCGTGCCGCAAGCGGCGATGGCTGGGCCAGGCCCAGGCGCTGCAATTTGGCGCTGTCGAAGTCGATCGCGTTGATCTGGGTGGGCGTTTTCATATGGCGTTAGCCCCTAAGCTAAATCTGTCCCGCAGGTTGGGTGTGGCGACTTTGGGCTGCGCGTCGTACTGGTCCATCAGTCCCGTAGGACAACTGATTTGAGTTTAGTCCGCTTTCCATGGCAGGCATAAGTCTCGTCTCAACGTCCATTACCTGCCGAACATGGCATGTTTGAAGAGGTTAGAGCGAAAGTCGTGCCATTCGGTTCATTTCAGTAAAAACCGATGAGGAATCAATGGATTGAAAACAGCTCGCGATAAGCTTCGGCGACGTGGGCTTGGCGGTTCGCCTGGTTTGGCATGGATCAGGGCCGGTGTCGTGACGGTAAATCGTCGCGACACCGGCCCTGATCGTTATTGCGCGTTGAACGCCTGGCCGTTGACGCCGGTGCTGTCCGGGCCCATGAGGTACAGGTAGACCGGCATGATCGCTTCGGGCGTCGGATTGTTGAGCGGGTTTTCTCCCGGATAGGCCTGGGCACGCATGCTGGTGCGGGTGGCACCGGGGTTGATGCTGTTGGCGCGCACCGGGGCGACGGTATCGACTTCGTCGGCCAGGGTCTGCATCAGCCCCTCGGTGGCGAACTTGGACACACCATAGGCGCCCCAGTAGGCCCGGCCCTTGCGGCCGACGCTGCTGGACGTGAATACCACCGACGCGTCCTTGGACAGCTTGAGCAGGGGCAGCAATGTGCTGGTGAGCATGAACATCGCGTTGACGTTGACGTGCATCACCCGCATGAAGTTCTCACCGGACAACTGTTCCAGTGGCGTACGTGGGCCGATGATCGAGGCGTTGTGCAGCAGGCCGTCCAGGTGACCGAACTCGGTTTCGATCATCGCCGCCAGTTCATCGTATTGATGCGGCAGGGCGGTTTCGAGGTTGAACGGGATCACCGCCGGCTGCGGGTGACCGGCCGCTTCGATTTCATCGTAGACCTGGGTCAGGTTGGCTTCGGTCTTGCCCAGCAGCAGGACGGTGGCACCGTGGGCGGCGTAGGCTTTCGCAGCAGCGGCACCGATCCCGCGACCGGCGCCGGTGACCAGGATCACCCGGCCATTGAGCAGATCGGGGCGGGCGGAATAATCAAACATAAAAAAACCTCAACAAAATAAAGCGGCACGATACCGTTTGTGCAGAGCAGTCATGGCCAGTGAGCTTGGTGAGCTTAGCTTGGTGAGCTTTTGTGGCGAGGGAGCTTGCTCCCGCTGGAGCGCGAAGCGGTCCCCAGGCGACGGCTTCGCCGCCGAGCGGGAGCAAGCTCCCTCGCCACTAGAGCGGTCCTCAGCTCAGCAACTGCACAATGCGTTATCCAGCACTTCACGCAGGGCCAATGGGTGATCGATCACCACATCCGCGCCCCAATGCTTGGGGTTGTCGTCCGGGTGAATGTAGCCATAGGTCACCGCGCAGGTCTTGGTGCCGGCGCTGCGGCCGGACTCGATGTCCCGCAGGTCATCGCCCACGAACAGCACGCTGGCCGGGTCCAGGTCGAGCATTTTGCACGCCAGGGTCAGCGGTTCCGGGTCCGGCTTGCTGTTTTTCACGTGGTCAGGGCAGATCAATACTTTCGAGCGCTCGGCCAGGCCCAGTTGCTGCATGATCGGTTCGGCGAAACGCACCGGCTTGTTGGTGACCACGCCCCAGATCAGGTTGGCCGCTTCGATATCGGCCAGCACCTCGGCCATGCCGTCGAACAGGTGGCTGTGGACCGCGCACCCCTTGAGGTAGCGGTCGAGGAATTCCTGGCGCAGTTCCTCGAACCCCGGTGATTCCGGGTCCATGGAAAAGGTCACCGCGACCATCGCCCGGGCGCCGCCGGAAATCTCGTCGCGTATGTGCTGGGTGTTCATCGGTGGCAAGCCACGGTCGGCGCGCATGGCCTGGCAGATGGCGATGAAGTCTGGCGCGGTGTCGAGCAGCGTGCCGTCCATGTCGAAGAGAACCGCTTTGAGACGCATCGACTTATTCCTCGCGCAAGGTCTGGATCATGTAGTTGACGTCAACGTCGGCGGCCAGCTTGTAGTGCTTGGTCAGCGGGTTGTAGGTCAGGCCGATGATGTCCTTGACCGTCAGCCCGGCCGCGCGGCTCCAAGCGCCCAGTTCGGAAGGGCGGATGAATTTCTTGAAGTCGTGGGTGCCCCGTGGCAACAGCTTCATGATGTATTCGGCACCGATGATGGCGAACAGGTAGGCCTTTGGGTTGCGGTTGATGGTGGAGAAGAACACCTGCCCACCCGGCTTGACCATGCGGAAGCAGGCGCGGATGACCGAGGACGGGTCTGGCACATGCTCGAGCATTTCCAGGCAGGTGACCACGTCGAATTGGCCGGGCATTTCTTCGGCCAGGGCTTCGGCGGTGATCTGCCGGTATTCCACGCTGACGCCGGATTCCAACTGATGCAGTTGCGCCACCGCCAGCGGGGCTTCACCCATGTCGATGCCCATTACCGTTGCACCGCGCTGGGCCATGGCTTCGCTGAGGATGCCGCCGCCGCAACCGACGTCGAGGACTTTCTTGCCGGCCAGGTTGACCCGTTCGTCAATCCAGTTGACCCGCAGCGGGTTGATGTCGTGCAGCGGTTTGAATTCGCTTTCACGGTCCCACCAGCGATGGGCCAGGGCTTCGAATTTGGCGATTTCGGCGTGGTCGACGTTGCTCATGTGCAGATCCTCGAAAAGCTTGAAAAATCAGGTGCCCCGAGCCGTGGCTCAAGGGGCGTGGTCATTCGTTGTGGCCGCTGATGCGGCAACCCCAGGCCTGGGCCGTGGCGATCAGTGTCGGTTCGTCCATCCGGGTCAGCCGGCCATCCTCCAATAACGGCTTGCCGCCTACCCACAGGTGTTTGACGCAATCGCGACCGGTGGCATAGATCAACTGCGACACCGGGTCGTAGATCGGTTGCTGGGCCAGGCCCGACAAATCGAACGCCACCAGGTCGGCGGCCTTGCCGACTTCCAGGGAGCCGACGGTCGTTTCGATGCCCAGCGCCCGGGCGCCATTGAGCGTGGCCATGCGCAGGGCCCGATGGGCATCCAGGGCCGTGGCCGAACCGGCGACGGCCTTGGCCAGCAGGGCGGCGGTGCGGGTTTCGCCGAGCAGGTCAAGGTCGTTGTTGCTCGCCGCGCCATCGGTGCCAAGGGCGACATTGACGCCGGCCTGCCACAGGCGTTCCACCGGACAGAAACCGCTGGCCAGCTTCAGGTTCGACTCCGGGCAGTGGATCACGCTGCAATTGCTTTCTACCAGCAAGGCCTGGTCTTCGTCGCTGATTTGAGTCATGTGCACGGCTTGGAAGCGTGGCCCCAGCAGGCCCAGGCGCCCGAGGCGAGCCATCGGTCGCTCACCGGTGTTATCCACAGCCTGCTGCACTTCGAAGGCGGTTTCGTGAACGTGCATATGAATGGCCGCGTCCAGTTCCTCGGCGATCACGCGGATTTTCTCCAGGTTCTCATCGCCCACCGTGTAAGGGGCGTGCGGGCCGAATGCGACTTTGATCCGCGGGTGGTGCTTGAGGTCGCCAAATAATTCGATGCCCTGACGAATGGCGTCGTCGGCGCTGGCGGCACCGGGGATCGGGAAGTCGAGGACCGGAATGGCGATTTGCGCGCGAATCCCGCTGTCGTGGACGCGCTCGCTGGCGATCTTGGGGTAGAAATACATGTCGGAGAAGCAGGTGATGCCGCCCTTGATCTGTTCGGCGATCGCCAGGTCGGTGCCGTCGCGCACGAAATCCTCATCGACCCATTTGGCCTCGGCCGGCCAGATGTGCTGTTCCAGCCAGGTCATCAAGGGCAGGTCGTCGGCCAAGCCACGGAACAAGGTCATGGCCGCGTGGCCGTGGGCGTTGACCAGACCGGGGCTGAGCAGCATGCCGGGTAGCTCACGGACTTCGGTTGCGTCACATTTCAGGGCTTCTGCCCGTGGGCCGATGAACACGATGCAGCCGTCGCGGATGCCCAGGCCATGATCCTTGAGCACTACACCGGCGGGTTCGACAGGCACCAACCAGGTCGGCAGCAATAATAAGTCGAGCGCAACGGCAGGCTTGGGCATCGTGGAACGGTTCCATGGGGTATAAAGGATGGCGAAGTATACCCGAGCGTCTTCGCGGAGGGATCGCTATAATCGGCGGCTTTTGTTCATGAGTGCGGGGTGAAGGATGCGCGATCGACTATTGGCTGCGGAGAAGGTGAAGGCCATCGATTGGCGTGATGGCGTCCTGTACCTGCTGGACCAGCGTAGCCTGCCGTTCGAGGAGAACTGGATCGCCTGCACCCGTGTCGCCGACGTGGCCGAGGCTATTGGCTCGATGGTCGTGCGCGGCGCGCCGGTCATCGGCATCAGCGCGGCGTATGGTGTTGTGCTGGCGGCGCGGGCCAGGATGGCCGAGGGCGGCGATTGGCAGGCGGCGCTGGAGGCCGATTTTGCCTTGCTGACCGAGGCCCGGCCGACGGCGGCGAACCTGTTCTGGGCGCTGGATCGGATGCGTGACCGGCTGGGGCGCTTGAAAGGGCATGCCGAGCCGCTGGCGGTATTAGAGGCCGAAGCCATCGCCATCCACGAGAGTGATCGTGAAGCCAACCTGACCATGGCCCAGCTGGGTGTCGACCTGATCCGCAAGCACCAGGGCAACGCCCAGGCCATCCTCACCCACTGCAACACCGGCGCCCTGGCCACCGGCGGTTTCGGCACGGCCTTGGGGGTCATCCGGGGTGCCTATATCGAAGGCATGGTGGAGCGCGTCTATGCCGACGAAACCCGGCCGTGGCTGCAAGGTTCGCGCCTGACGGCGTGGGAATTGGCTCGTGAGGGCATTCCGGTGACCCTCAACGCCGACTCGGCCGCTGCCCACATCATGAAAACCAAGGGAGTGACTTGGGTGGTCGTCGGTGCCGATTGCATCGCCGCCAATGGTGACGTGGCGAACAAGATCGGCACTTATCAGCTGGCAGTCTGTGCCATGCACCATGGCGTGCGCTTCATGGTGGTGGCGCCGAGTTCGATCGTCGACCTGAGCCTGGCCAGCGGTGACGACATTCCGATGGAAGAGCGCGACAGGCGCGAACTGCTGGAAGTCGGTGGCAAGGGGCTCGGCGCGGATATCGACGCCTTCAACCCGGTGTTCGATGTCACGCCGGCGGATTTGATCGATGTGATTGTGACCGAGAAGGGCATCATCGAGCGTCCGGACACCGCGAAGCTGGCGCAGTTGATGTGCCGCAAGCGGTTGCACTGAAAATTTGGGGCGCCTGATCTATCGCCTTCGCGAGCAAGCCCGCTCCCACAGTGGAATGTGTTGTGGCTGATATCTCAGGCACACAAAAATCCCCTGTGGGAGCGGGCTTGCTCGCGAATGGGCCCTTAAAGGCAACAAATACCTTGCATTTGCCCCCTGATTCTCCATCCGCAGTGCTTCTAAGCCCCTCTGATCCCATATCAGCCTGTCACCGGTCAACTAACTACGCACCATGCGCATCTGGGGGATAGGTGCGTGGCGGCTCTTGTGATAACATCCGGCGGTTTCCAAGGCCGCCTCGCGAGGTGGTCTTTACTGCGCAGATCCATGGCATAACTCGTTGATTTGTCGTAAGTCGCTGCATGGCACTTGTTCTGCAGCGGCGAGCTTCGTTCGTCCCATCTGGATGTGACGAGGTTTCACCAGAAAAAGGAATCAGGCTTCTCATGGGCGAACTGGCCAAAGAAATCCTCCCGGTCAATATCGAAGACGAGCTGAAACAGTCCTACCTCGACTACGCGATGAGCGTAATCGTCGGGCGGGCGCTGCCGGATGCGCGCGATGGCTTGAAGCCCGTGCACCGACGCGTGCTGTTCGCGATGAGCGAGCTGGGCAACGACTTCAACAAGCCGTACAAGAAATCCGCCCGTGTCGTCGGCGACGTGATCGGTAAGTATCACCCCCACGGCGACACTGCCGTGTACGACACCATCGTTCGTATGGCGCAGCCATTCTCCCTGCGCTACCTGCTGGTAGACGGCCAGGGCAACTTCGGTTCCGTGGACGGCGACAACGCCGCGGCCATGCGATACACCGAAGTGCGCATGACCAAGCTGGCCCACGAGCTGCTGGCCGACCTGCACAAGGAAACCGTGGACTGGGTGCCGAACTACGACGGCACCGAAATGATCCCGGCGGTCATGCCGACCCGTATCCCGAACCTGCTCGTCAACGGCTCCAGCGGTATCGCCGTGGGCATGGCGACCAACATCCCGCCGCACAACCTCGGTGAAGTCATCGACGGTTGCCTGGCCCTCATCGACAATCCCGAGCTGACCGTCGATGAGCTGATGCAATACATCCCTGGTCCGGACTTCCCGACCGCCGCGATCATCAACGGTCGCGCGGGCATCATCGAAGCCTACCGCACCGGCCGTGGCCGCATTTACATGCGCGCCCGCTCGACGGTCGAGGACATCGACAAGGTCGGTGGTCGCCAGCAGATCGTCATCACCGAACTGCCATACCAGCTGAACAAGGCCCGCCTGATCGAGAAGATCGCCGAGCTGGTGAAAGAGAAGAAGCTCGAAGGCATCACCGAGCTGCGTGACGAGTCCGACAAGGACGGCATGCGCGTCGTGATCGAGCTGCGCCGTGGCGAAGTGCCTGAGGTGATCCTCAACAACCTCTACGCCCAGACCCAGCTGCAAAGCGTGTTCGGCATCAACATCGTTGCGCTGATCGACGGCCGTCCGCGGATCCTGAACCTCAAGGACCTGCTGGAAGCCTTCGTCCGTCACCGCCGCGAAGTGGTCACCCGCCGTACCGTATTCGAGCTGCGCAAGGCGCGCGAGCGTGGCCACATTCTTGAAGGCCAAGCCGTTGCCTTGTCGAACATCGACCCGGTGATCGCCTTGATCAAGGCCTCGCCAACGCCATCGGAAGCCAAGGAAGCGCTGGTCAGCACGCCTTGGGAATCCTCCGCGGTGGTGGCCATGGTCGAGCGTGCCGGCGCCGATTCCTGCCGTCCGGAAAACCTCGATCCGCAATACGGCCTGCGCGAAGGCAAGTACTTCCTGTCCCCGGAACAGGCGCAAGCCATCCTGGAACTGCGCCTGCACCGCCTGACCGGCCTGGAGCACGAGAAGCTGCTGGCCGAGTACCAGGAGATCCTCAACCAGATCGGCGAGCTGATCCGCATCCTCAACAGCGCCACGCGCCTGATGGAAGTGATCCGCGAAGAACTGGAAGTGATCCGCGCCGAATACGGCGACGTGCGCCGCACCGAGATCCTCGATGCGCGCCTGGACCTGACCCTGGGTGACATGATCCCGGAAGAAGAGCGCGTGGTGACTATTTCCCACGGCGGCTACGCCAAGACCCAGCCGCTGGCCGCCTACCAGGCCCAGCGTCGCGGCGGCAAAGGCAAGTCGGCGACCGGCGTCAAGGACGAGGACTACATCGCTCACCTGCTGGTCGCCAACAGCCACACCACGCTGCTGCTGTTCTCCAGCAAAGGCAAGGTGTACTGGCTCAAGACCTACGAGATCCCGGAAGCCTCCCGTGCCGCACGCGGTCGTCCGCTGGTCAACCTGTTGCCGCTGGACGAGGGTGAATACATCACCACCATGCTGCCGGTGGAGGAATACACCGAAGGTCACTACATCTTCATGGCGACCGCCAACGGCACTGTGAAGAAGACCCCGCTGGAATCCTTCAGTCGCCAGCGCAGCGTCGGCCTGATCGCCCTGGAGCTGGACGAAGGCGACGTGCTGATTTCCGCCGCCATCACCGACGGCGAGCGTGAGGTCATGCTGTTCTCCGACGGCGGCAAGGTTACCCGCTTCAAGGAATCCGACGTCCGCGCCATGGGCCGTACCGCCCGCGGTGTCCGTGGTATGCGCCTGCCGGAAGGGCAGAAGCTGATTTCCATGCTGATCCCTGAAGAAGGCAGCCAGATCCTCACCGCTTCGGCCCGTGGTTATGGCAAGCGCACGGCCATCAGCGAGTTCCCCGAGTACAAGCGTGGCGGCCAGGGCGTGATCGCCATGGTCAGCAACGAGCGTAACGGTCGCCTGGTCGGCGCCGTGCAGGTGCTCGACGGCGAGGAGATCATGTTGATTTCCGACCAGGGCACGCTGGTGCGTACGCGGGTCGACGAAGTGTCGAGCCTGGGTCGTAACACCCAGGGCGTGACGCTGATCAAGCTGGCCAGCGACGAAACGCTGGTCGGGCTCGAGCGGGTCCAGGAGCCGTCGGAAGTCGAAGGCGAGGAGCTGGAAGGCGAAGACGGCGTGGCGCTCGACGGCACCCTCGGCGCCGATGTCGACGATGCTGTCGGCGACCAACCGCTCGACGCTGCCGCAGACGAAGAAGAACCGCAGGACTAAGCGGACACACAGGGGGCGGATGAAGATTCGCCCCCTTGTTGTTTGTTCTGTTTGAAAATTTGCGACACTGCACAGTCCCAAGGATGCTGCCCCTCTCTTGAGGCTTGTTTGATTCATTGTGGCGAGGGAGCTTGCTCCCGCTTGAGTGCGAAGCGCTCACAAAAAAAGAGGGGCCGCTGCGCAGCCCAGCGGGAGCAAGCTCCCTCGCCACGGATTCATCCATGCCTTGAATGAGCGGTAACCCCTGTGGGAGCGGTGCGGACCAAAAGATTTAAGTGACCACCAGATCAGAGCGAGATTGGATGTGAGCAAGAGAGCCTATAACTTCTGTGCCGGCCCGGCGGCGCTTCCTGAAGCGGTCCTGAAACGTGCCCAGGGTGAACTCCTCGACTGGCACGGCAAGGGCCTGTCGGTCATGGAAATGAGCCATCGCAGCGATGAGTTCGTGTCCATTGCCACCAAGGCCGAGCAGGACCTGCGTGATCTGCTGAACATTCCGTCCAATTACAAGGTGCTGTTCCTGCAGGGCGGCGCCAGCCAGCAGTTCGCCCAGATCCCGTTGAACCTGTTGCCGGAAAACGGCAGCGCCGACTATATCGACACCGGCATCTGGTCGCAGAAAGCCATCGAAGAAGCGTCGCGCTACGGTCACGTCAACGTGGCGGCCACCGCCAAGCCCTACGACTATTTCGCCATTCCCGGCCAGAACGAGTGGAAGCTGTCCAAGGACGCGGCCTATGTTCACTACGCGCCGAACGAAACCATTGGCGGCCTGGAATTCAACTGGATCCCGGAAACCGGCGACGTGCCATTGGTGGCCGACATGTCTTCGGATATTCTCTCGCGCCCTGTGGATATCTCCCGTTTCGGCATGATCTACGCCGGTGCCCAGAAGAACATCGGCCCAAGTGGCATCCTGGTCGCCATCATTCGCGAAGACCTGCTGGGGCGCGCCCGTTCCCTGTGCCCGACCATGCTCAACTACAAGGTCGCGGCCGACAACGGCTCGATGTACAACACCCCGCCGACCCTGGCCTGGTACCTGTCCGGCCTGGTGTTCGAATGGCTGAAAGAGCAGGGTGGTGTCGAAGCCATTGGCAAGCTCAACGAAGTGAAGCAGCGCACACTGTATGACTTCATCGATGCCAGCGGCCTCTACAGCAACCCGATCAACAAGACCGATCGCTCATGGATGAACGTTCCGTTCCGCCTGGCCGACGACCGTCTCGACAAGCCGTTCCTGGCCGGTGCCGACGAGCGCGGCCTGCTGAACCTCAAGGGCCACCGTTCGGTCGGTGGCATGCGCGCCTCCATCTACAACGCCGTCGACATCAACGCCGTCAATGCGCTGATCGCCTACATGGCAGAGTTCGAGAAGGAACATGGCTGATGTCTGAGCAAGAACTCAAGGCGCTGCGCCTGCGCATCGACGCCCTGGATGAAAAGGTCCTGGAACTGATCAGTGAGCGCGCGCGCTGCGCCCAGGAAGTTGCCCGTGTAAAGATGGCCTCCCTGGCTGAAGGCGAAGTGCCGGTCTTCTATCGCCCCGAGCGTGAAGCCCAGGTGCTCAAGCGTGTCATGGAGCGCAACAAGGGGCCGCTGGGCAACGAAGAGATGGCGCGCTTGTTCCGCGAAATCATGTCCTCGTGCCTGGCCCTCGAGCAGCCGCTGAAAGTCGCCTACCTGGGGCCGGAAGGCACGTTCACCCAGGCTGCGGCCATGAAACACTTCGGTCACGCGGTGATCAGCAAGCCGATGGCTGCCATCGATGAAGTGTTCCGTGAAGTCGCCGCCGGCGCGGTGAATTTTGGCGTGGTGCCGGTGGAGAACTCCACCGAAGGTGCGGTCAACCACACGCTGGACAGCTTCCTCGAACACGACATGGTGATCTGCGGCGAAGTCGAGCTGCGCATTCACCATCACCTGCTGGTGGGCGAGAACACCAAGACCGACAGCATCAGCCGGATCTATTCCCACGCTCAGTCGTTGGCCCAGTGCCGCAAGTGGCTGGACGCTCATTACCCGAACGTCGAGCGCGTGGCGGTCTCGAGCAACGCCGAGGCGGCCAAGCGGGTCAAGGGCGAGTGGAACTCGGCGGCGATTGCCGGCGACATGGCGGCCGGCCTCTACGGGCTGACGCGCCTGGCCGAGAAAATCGAGGATCGCCCGGACAACTCCACGCGGTTCCTGATGATCGGTAGCCAGGAAGTGCCGCCGACCGGCGACGACAAGACATCGATCATCGTCTCCATGAGCAACAAGCCTGGCGCGCTCCATGAGTTGCTGGTGCCGTTCCACGACAACGGTATCGACCTGACGCGGATCGAGACCCGTCCGTCGCGTAGCGGTAAATGGACCTACGTGTTCTTCATCGATTTTGTCGGCCATCACCGTGATCCGCTGGTAAAAGGTGTGCTGGAAAAAATCAGTCAGGAAGCAGTGGCACTCAAGGTGCTGGGTTCCTACCCCAAGGCAGTTCTTTAAGGGCGGATAGCAAATGAGTGGCAACTTCCTCGCTCTGGCTCAGCCAGGCGTGCAACAACTCTCGCCTTACGTTCCGGGCAAACCCGTGGACGAACTGGCCCGCGAGCTGGACCTGGATCCGGCCAGCATCGTCAAGTTGGCGAGCAACGAAAACCCGTTGGGCGCGAGCCCCAAGGCGCTGGCGGCGATCCGCGACGAACTGGCCGAGCTGACCCGCTATCCCGATGGCAATGGCTTTGCGTTGAAAAGCCTGCTGGCCGAGCGTTGCGGTGTCGAGCTGAACCAGGTGACCCTGGGCAACGGCTCCAACGACATTCTTGAATTGGTGGCGCGGGCGTATCTGGCGCCAGGTCTCAACGCTGTATTCAGCGAGCACGCGTTCGCGGTCTATCCGATCGCGACCCAGGCCGTCGGCGCGGATGCCCATGTGGTTCCGGCCAAGGAGTGGGGGCACGACCTGCCGGCCATGTTGGCGGCCATCGACGCCAATACCCGCGTGGTCTTCATCGCTAACCCGAACAACCCGACCGGCACCTGGTTCGATGCCCAGGCCCTGGATGACTTCCTCCAGGACGTGCCCGCGCATGTGCTGGTGGTGCTGGACGAGGCCTACATCGAATACGCCGAAGGCAGCGATTTGCCCGATGGCCTGGATTTCCTCGCGGCCTACCCGAACCTGCTGGTATCGCGTACGTTCTCCAAAGCCTACGGCTTGGCTTCGCTGCGGGTCGGCTACGGCCTGTCCACTGCGGTGGTGGCCGATGTGCTGAACCGCGTGCGCCAGCCGTTCAACGTCAACAGCTTCGCCCTGGCCGCCGCCTGTGCCGCGTTGCAGGATGAAGCCTACCTGGCTGAAAGCCGTCGCCTGAACGCGGCCGGCATGGAGCAGTTGGAAGCAGGCCTGCGTGAACTGGGCTTGGGCTGGATTCCCTCGAAAGGCAACTTCATCTGTGTCGACCTGGGGCGCGTCGCCGCGCCGGTGTACCAGGGGCTGTTGCGCGAAGGTGTGATCGTGCGTCCGGTGGCCAATTACGGCATGCCGAACCATCTGCGCATCACCATTGGCCTGCCGGCGGAAAACAGCCGTTTCCTCGAGGCGTTGAGCAAGGTCCTGGTTCGTGGTTGATGTCACTTCACTGCAACCTGCTGTCCCTATGATCGGTCGCCTGGTGGTAGTCGGCCTGGGGTTGATCGGCGGCTCGTTTGCCAAGGGCTTGCGTGAAAGCGGCTTGTGCCGTGAAGTGGTCGGTGTCGACCTGGATCCGCAGTCGCGCAAGCTGGCCGTGGAGCTGGGCGTGGTTGATCGCTGCGAAGATGACTTGGCAATCGCATGCCAAGGCGCGGATGTGATCCAGCTGGCGGTGCCGATCCTGGCCATGGAAAAATTGCTGGCGCGCCTGGCAACCATGAACCTGGGGCAAGCGATCCTGACCGACGTCGGCAGTGCCAAGGGCAACGTGGTGCATGCAGCCACCGAGGCTTTTGGCGGGATGCCGGCGCGTTTCGTGCCCGGTCATCCAATTGCCGGTTCCGAGCAGAGCGGGGTGGAAGCCTCCAACGCCGAACTGTTTCGTCGTCACAAGGTGATCCTCACGCCCCTGGACCAGACCGATCCGGCCGCGCTCGCCGTAGTGGACCGTTTGTGGCGCGAATTGGGCGCCGATGTCGAGCACATGCAGGTCGAGCGTCACGATGAAGTGTTGGCGGCCACGAGCCATTTGCCGCACCTGTTGGCGTTCGGCCTGGTGGATTCATTGGCCAAACGCAATGAAAATCTTGAGATCTTCCGTTACGCTGCCGGCGGTTTCCGCGATTTCACGAGAATCGCCGGAAGCGACCCGGTCATGTGGCACGACATCTTCCTCGCCAACCGCGAAGCTGTCTTGCGCACACTCGATACATTTCGCAGCGACCTCGACGCCTTGCGCGACGCGGTCGATGCAGGGGACGGGCACCAATTGCTGGGCGTTTTCACACGCGCCAGGGTGGCCCGCGAGCATTTCAGTAAAATCCTGGCCCGTCGGGCCTATGTGGACGCTATGAACTCCAACGATCTGATTTTCCTGGCACAACCTGGTGGCTCCCTGAGTGGGCGTATTCGTGTACCGGGCGATAAATCGATTTCCCACCGTTCGATCATGCTCGGCTCCCTGGCCGAAGGCGTGACCGAGGTGGAAGGCTTCCTTGAGGGCGAAGACGCCCTGGCGACGCTGCAAGCGTTTCGCGACATGGGCGTGGTCATCGAAGGCCCGCACCACGGTCGCGTGACCATCCATGGTGTCGGCCTGCACGGCCTCAAGCCTGCTCCAGGGCCGATCTACCTGGGCAACTCCGGGACCTCGATGCGCCTGTTGTCCGGCCTGCTGGCCGCCCAGGACTTCGACAGCACCCTGACCGGTGATGCTTCGCTGTCCAAGCGTCCGATGAATCGGGTGGCCAACCCGTTGCGGGAAATGGGCGCAGTCATCGAGACGGCCGCCGAGGGTCGTCCGCCGATGATCATTCGTGGTGGCAACAAGCTCAAGGGCTTGACCTACACCATGCCAATGGCCAGCGCCCAGGTGAAATCCTGCCTGCTGCTGGCGGGTCTCTACGCCGAAGGCAAGACCACCGTCACCGAACCGGCCCCGACCCGCGACCACACCGAGCGCATGCTGCGCGGCTTCGGCTACCCGGTCACGGTCGATGGCGCCACGGCGTCCGTCGAGTCTGGCAGCAAGCTGACTGCGACCCACATCGAAGTGCCGGGCGACATCTCGTCGTCGGCGTTTTTCCTGGTGGCCGCCTCGATCGCCGAAGGCTCCGACCTGGTTCTGGAGCACGTTGGCATCAACCCGACCCGTACCGGCGTGATCGACATCCTGCGCCTGATGGGCGCCGACATCACCTTGGAAAACCAGCGTGAAGTGGGTGGCGAGCCGGTAGCTGACCTGCGCGTACGAGCGGCTAAACTCAAGGGTATCGAGATTCCGGAGGCGCTGGTTCCGCTGGCCATCGACGAGTTCCCGGTGTTGTTCGTGGCGGCCGCCTGTGCAGAAGGGCGCACCGTATTGACGGGTGCCGAGGAGCTGCGGGTCAAGGAATCGGATCGCATCCAGGTGATGGCTGACGGCTTGCTCGCCCTGGGCGTCAAGTGCCAGCCAACCCCGGATGGCATCATTATCGACGGCGGCCAGATTGGCGGCGGCGAAGTCCATGGTCACGGTGATCACCGCATCGCCATGGCCTTCAGTGTTGCGTCTTTGCGCGCCAGTGCGCCGATTCGCATCCATGACTGCGCCAACGTCGCGACGTCGTTCCCGAACTTCCTGGCGCTGTGCGCGCAGGTCGGTATCCGAGTAGCACAAGAGGCACAGTCGTGAACATCAAGGCACCGGTCATCACCATCGATGGCCCAAGCGGTTCGGGCAAGGGCACCGTCGCCGGGATCCTGGCCAGGCAGTTGGGCTGGAACCTGCTCGATTCGGGCGCCTTGTACCGTCTGTTGGCGTTCGCCGCCGCCAACCATGGCGTCGACCTGACCAACGAGGAATTGCTCAAGGCGCTGGCCGCTCATCTGGATGTGCAATTCATCGCGGCGACCGACGGTCAGCTCCAGCGCATTATTCTGGAAGGCGACGAAGTCAGCGACGTCATCCGTACCGAAAGCGTGGGCGCCGGTGCCTCCCAGGTCGCCGCGCTGCCGGCGGTGCGCGAAGCCTTGCTGCAACGCCAGCGTGCATTCCAGGAGCCGCCAGGGCTGGTGGCCGATGGCCGCGACATGGGCACGGTGGTGTTCCCCGACGCGCCGCTGAAGATTTTCCTGACTGCCAGCGCCGAGGAACGGGCGCGCCGCCGATATTTGCAGTTGAAGGGCAAAGGCGAGGATGTTAGTCTGTCGAGTCTGCTAGATGAGATCCGTGCACGCGATGAGCGTGACACCCAGCGCGCAGTAGCCCCGCTAAAGCCGGCGGCCGATGCGATACAGCTGGATTCCACGGAGTTGTCCATCGATCAGGTGTTGCAACGCATCATGAGCGAGATCGCGCTTCGCGATATCGCCGGGTGACAGGAAGCTCCGCAGGGGACCAGTCATAGTCCTGCGGCGCTTCTTTTATATGAAACTAACCCACACCGTCTGGGGTGTGGAGATGGGCGTTTACTTCGCCCTAATCAACAGGAATTAAAATGAGCGAAAGCTTTGCGGAACTCTTTGAAGAAAGCTTGAAAACCCTGAACCTTCAGGCAGGCTCCATCATCACCGGCGTTATCGTTGATATCGATTACCAAGCTCGCTGGGTAACCGTTCACGCTGGTCTGAAGTCTGAAGCGCTGATCCCGCTTGAGCAGTTCTACAACGACGCTGGCGAACTGAACATCAACGTCGGTGACGAAGTTCACGTTGCGCTGGACTCGGTTGAAGATGGCTTTGGTGAAACCAAGCTGTCCCGTGAGAAAGCCAAGCGTGCTGAATGCTGGATCGTTCTGGAAGCGGCCTTCGCAGCTGAGGAAGTGGTCAAGGGCGTTATCAACGGTAAGGTTAAAGGCGGCTTCACTGTCGACGTTAACGGCATCCGTGCGTTCCTGCCAGGTTCCCTGGTTGACGTCCGTCCAGTGCGCGACACCACGCACCTGGAAGGCAAAGAGCTGGAATTCAAGGTCATCAAGCTGGACCAGAAGCGCAACAACGTTGTCGTTTCCCGTCGCAGCGTCCTGGAAGCCGAGAACTCCGCCGAGCGTGAAGCTCTGCTGGAATCGCTGCAGGAAGGCCAGCAGGTCAAGGGTATCGTCAAGAACCTCACCGATTACGGCGCATTCGTCGATCTGGGTGGCGTCGATGGCCTGCTGCACATCACCGACATGGCCTGGAAGCGTATCAAGCATCCTTCGGAAATCGTCAACGTTGGCGACGAGATCGATGTCAAGGTTCTGAAGTACGATCGCGAGCGCAATCGTGTTTCCCTGGGCCTCAAGCAACTGGGTGAAGATCCATGGGTCGCTATCAAAGCCCGTTACCCAGAAGGCACCCGCGTCACCGCTCGTGTTACCAACCTCACCGACTACGGCTGCTTCGCTGAGCTGGAAGAAGGCGTTGAAGGCCTGGTACACGTTTCCGAAATGGACTGGACCAACAAGAACATCCACCCTTCGAAAGTCGTACAAGTCGGCGACGAAGTGGAAGTCATGGTTCTGGACATCGACGAAGAGCGTCGTCGTATCTCCCTCGGCATCAAGCAGTGCAAGTCCAACCCATGGGAAGACTTCTCTGGCCAGTTCAACAAGGGCGATAAAATCTCCGGCACCATCAAGTCGATCACCGATTTCGGTATCTTCATTGGTCTGGACGGCGGCATCGACGGCCTGGTTCACCTGTCCGACATCTCCTGGAACGAAGTGGGCGAAGAAGCCGTACGCCGTTTCAAGAAGGGCGACGAGCTGGACACCGTTATCCTGTCGGTTGACCCAGAGCGCGAGCGTATCTCCCTGGGTATCAAGCAACTGGAAAGCGATCCGTTCTCCGAGTACGTTCAAGAGAACGACAAAGGCGCAATCGTTAAGGGCATCGTGAAAGAAGTTGACGCCAAAGGCGCCATCATCACTCTGGCCGACGATATCGAAGCGACTCTGAAAGCCTCCGAAATCAGCCGTGACCGCGTTGAAGACGCGCGCAACGTTCTGAAAGAAGGCGAAGAAGTAGAAGCCAAGATCATCAGCGTTGACCGCAAGAGCCGCGTAATCCAGCTCTCCATCAAGTCGAAAGACGATGCTGAAGAGAAAGAAGCAATCCAGAGCCTGCGCGAGAAGCCAGCTACTGATGCTCCTGGTCCTACCACTCTGGGCGACCTGCTGCGTGCACAGATGGAAAAACAGAACTAAGTTCTGTCAGACCATGAAAAAGGGCGACTTCGGTCGCCCTTTTTTGTGGGCTCGATTCCTTGTAGGAGCTGCCGAAGGCTGCGATCTTTCTCCAGTCGCGAAACCAACCTCCAAGCCCAGCTGTCTCTTTCTTTAAGCGTATCAGCCATCTATCAAGGTTGGACCACAGATGTCATGGTTCCCCCTGAGCAATGTGGGAGCGAGCCTGCTCGCGATAGCGCCAGATCAGGCACCACCCAGTCGAGCGATAGATATTTAAGGAGATGAATGAACAGACTCATCCTGATCTTCGCAATACTGACATTGGCAGGTTGCACCACAAGTGCCAAGACCCACGCAGTGCGTGGTGTCAGCGGTATTGAAGTCGACTGTTCAGGGTTGGGCTCTGGCTGGGAGAAGTGCCATAAGAGAGCCGCAAGAGAGTGCAAGGGCGCAGGCTACAAGGTCATTACCCGATCCGACGACGCGAAGGATAACGATCAATACCCCTTTGGTTTTAATCCGGCTGGCTATCTGACTCGCACGATGTTGCTCATCTGTCGATAGTTTGAGAAAAACTCCTGGGCCTGCATGGAAAGAAGCGACAAGGGAGCAAAGAAGAATGTCAATACTTGGGCTGTTCAAATCCCTCCGGTCATGCTAAAACCTTTTCAAGCGATTTTCCTAGCTGCTTGAAAAAGAAGGGAAAAATATGACGAAGTCGGAGTTGATCGAACGAATTGTCACCCATCAAGGGCTACTCTCATCCAAGGATGTGGAGCTGGCTATCAAGACCATGCTTGAACAAATGTCCCAGTGCCTGGCTACGGGTGATCGTATTGAAATCCGTGGTTTCGGCAGCTTTTCTCTGCATTACCGCGCCCCGCGGGTAGGTCGCAATCCAAAGACCGGCCAGTCCGTCAGCCTTGATGGAAAATTTGTTCCTCATTTCAAGCCAGGCAAAGAGCTTAGGGATCGGGTGAATGAGGAGGAGGGGGATGAGCTCTGACGGAGCGCTAAGACAAAGGAGTTCTCATGCGGAGCTTTAAACGCCTGGCCCTTGTTGTACTTGCGCTGCTCGTGGCCTCGGCAGTCGTCCTGTTTGTGCTTGAAAACAACCAGTCGGTCGCATTGCTGTTTCTGGGCTGGTCATCACCGCAACTTCCTGTTTCAGTTTGCGTGCTAGTGTCACTTCTCGCTGGTATGATGGTTGGCCCGTTGCTCGCGTGGTTCATGGGGGCGCGTAGGCGATCGAAATAAATGGATGTGTGAGCCCAGGGGTCTTGGTAAGGATCACTGTCTACAATTTTTTCTGACTTTGGGTGCGTTTTGTTCGTATTTAATCTAGCTCAGTGTGCCGCTGTGTCCGACGCGGCTTTGCCCGTCTTGCCTTTTAATGCGTTTGGTGTGTACGCGAACGCGATGCCAAGCGAGGCTTTCCATGCAAAATGATCGTATTGATGCGCGTCGCGATGACGAAATTGATCTGATCGAGCTGGTCCGGGGCCTCTGGGCTCAGAAAGGGTTGATTTTGGGTGTCACTCTTTTGGTTGCTGTTGGCGCGGGTCTTTATGCGTTTCTCAGTAAGCCTGTCTATGAAGCCAAGCTTTTTATCATGCCGCCTACTCAGAATGGTATAGCTGAGCTCAACTATGGCAGGGGTAAAAGTAGCGAGCTCGACATCTACTCCATAGACCACGTCTACGAAGTTTTTGCTCGTAACTTACAAGCAGAATCACTTCGTCAGAGGTTTTTCAACGAGGTTTACCTTCCATCATTGAGCGAATCGCAGCGAGAAGGGGCGCTCGACCAGGTCTACGTGCGTTTTTCACGCGAACTGGTCATCAAGCAGCCCGGTAAGGATTCTCCGGATCGTTATTTAGTCGCTGTGAAAAACGAAGATCCCGTTCGCGCCACAGAGTGGGCCAAAACGTATGTGAAGCTCGCCAGCGAAGCGGCCGAATCTGAGCTTATCAAGAACGTAACGGCAGAAGCGTCGGTTAGGGCACGGAATCTGGAACAGCGGATTATCAGCTTGCGGGAAAACGCCCAGCGCATTCGAGAGGATCGGGTACAGCAGCTACGTGAAGCCTTAAATATCGCCCAGGCAATTGGTCTCACGACACCCAGCGTGAATTCTACGGCTGCGGTTGATATTACGGTCGAAACAGGAAACAAGCTGGATTATCAAAGGGGTAGTAAAGCGTTGTCTGCGGAGGTAGACGCGCTGCAGGCACGCTCTTCCGATGATGCGTTTATTCCTGATTTGCGATCGCTTCAGATGCGATACTATTTTTATAGCAAATTGAACATCGATCCTGAGAGCATCTCAGTCTACCGCCAAGACGGCACAGTAGAGCTGCCGGAGAGTCCCATCAAGCCGAAGAAGATGCTGATCCTGCTCTTGGGTGTGATAGGTGGCGTTTTGCTAGGCTGTTCTGTCGCGTTGCTTCGTATCTTGTTCAGTCGAAGTGACAAGAATCTGGTTTAAGCGTTGTTCATAAGGGGGCTGGACATAGTGTAAGCGCCCCTCAGCGACGGTGCGGGTCGAGTGTTCTGGAGATTGCGCTCGTATATATTCAGTCGGCAGTGACTATTATTCTACAGTGGTAGATTTCAATGCTGCGCTAACTACCAATTTAAAGTGGATATGAAATTGAATAATCAAAACTTTGAAAGTGTAAAACTTGGAATCGTAGGCTTGGGTTACGTGGGGCTGCCTCTTGCCGTGGAGTTTGGCAAGCACTATTCCGTTTTGGGTTTCGATATCAGTGAGCGTAGGATTGAAGAGCTGAGTGGAGGTCGAGATTCGACGCTTGAAGTCAGTGAGCAAGAGCTGGGCGAAGCTAAGAATCTGCAGTTCTCCACCAGTGTGGAGAAACTTAGTAATTGCAATATCTTCATAGTGACCGTTCCAACGCCCATAGATCAGTATAACAATCCGGATTTGACTCCGTTGTTGAAGGCATCTGAGACTATTGGGAGTGTGTTAAAAAAAGGTGACGTAGTAATTTACGAGTCAACCGTGTATCCCGGGGCAACCGAAGAGGATTGCGTCCCAGTTTTAGAGCGTGTATCAGGCCTGAAATTTAATTCGGATTTCTACGTTGGATATAGTCCTGAAAGGATCAATCCAGGCGATAAAGAGCATCGTGTCACCACGATCAAGAAAGTGACGTCGGGCTCCACGCCGGAAGTGGCCACCAAAATTGATAATCTGTATAAAAAAATTATCATTGCTGGAACACATAAAGCCAGCTCAATAAAAGTCGCTGAAGCTGCTAAAGTCATCGAGAATACTCAGCGAGATCTGAACATCGCGCTAATCAATGAGTTGGCGATTATTTTTAATAAGCTGGGCATTGACACGGAGTCTGTCCTGAAAGCCGCAGGAACCAAGTGGAACTTTTTACCGTTTCGTCCAGGTTTGGTGGGCGGTCACTGTATTGGCGTAGATCCTTACTATCTGACGCACAAAGCACAGTCCATCGGGTACCATCCGGAGATTATCCTGGCCGGCCGGCGCCTTAATGACAGCATGGGAGAATACGTCGTTTCCCAACTCGTGAAGGCGATGGTTAAGAAACGCATACACGTGGACGGTGCGCGAGTATTGATAATGGGGCTTACGTTTAAAGAGAACTGCCCGGATTTAAGAAATACGCGAGTTATCGACATCATTAGTGAGTTGGCTGACTATAATATCGTTGTCGACGTTTTTGATCCATGGGCAGCGGCTGAGGAGGCAGAGCATGAGTATGGAATTAAGCTGCTTTCCACGCCCGCCCCAGATTCGTATGACGCAATTGTTCTGGCTGTCGCGCACTCTCAGTTTGCCGATATGGGGCCTCGTCACATTCGCTCATTAGGCAAGGCAAATCACGTGCTTTATGACCTTAAATATCTGCTTGATAATGATGAGTCGGATATCCGACTTTAATTATACGTGTCTATTGTTTTGCAGAATGAATTTGGAGGTCGTATGAGTCGATACAATGAGCTGGTTGCCACTCTCCCGAAGAGCCCGCGTGTATGGCTCATTACTGGTGTTGCGGGGTTTATAGGTTCTAACCTGCTTGAGACGCTATTAAAACTGGATCAGAGCGTCATTGGCCTTGATAACTTTGCTACTGGCCATCAGCGAAATCTCGATGAGGTCAAGGGCGAAGTTTCAGCTGATCAATGGGCTCGTTTCACGTTAAAAGTTGGAGACATCCGCACTCTGGATGATTGCCGAAACGCGTGCGAAGGCGTCGATTATGTACTCCATCAAGCGGCGTTGGGCTCTGTTCCCAGATCATTGGCCGATCCCATTCTTACTAACGCATCTAATATAGACGGCTTTTTGAATATGTTGGTCGCTGCCCGTGATGCGCGGGTAAAAAGCTTCACTTATGCGGCGAGTAGTTCTACTTATGGCGATCATCCAGCTTTGCCAAAAGTCGAAGACGTCATCGGTAAGCCTCTTTCACCCTATGCCGTAACGAAATATGTTAATGAGCTGTATGCCGATGTTTTTTACAAGAGCTATGGTTTCAACACGATCGGCCTGCGTTATTTCAATGTGTTTGGAAAAAGGCAAGACCCGAACGGAGCCTATGCTGCCGTAATACCTAAATGGACCGCTGCGATGATTTTGGATGAGAGCATCAATATCAACGGAGATGGTTCAACAAGCCGAGATTTTTGTTTTATCGAGAACGTTGTTCAGGCCAATCTTCTGGCTGCAACCGAAGAAAAAAGCCATGCTTTGAATAATGTTTACAATGTGGCGGTGAATGCACGAACGAGCCTGGAAGAGCTGTTTTCCATGTTGAAGGCTATGTTGGCAGATTTGGGCGTAAATTATGCAAAGGAGCCTGTATATAAAGACTTCAGGGCTGGAGATGTCCTGCATTCTCAGGCAAGTATCGAAAAGATCAAAAATAATTTGAGCTACGCTCCCGATTATAGTGTCGCTGAGGGCTTGAGAGTGGCAATGCCTTGGTATCTGAAAAACGTATGATGGGCGCTGCTTTGATGTCTCGATTAGAAATGTATCCAGTCATTCTAACTTTGGAAGAGTTGTCTTCAGCAAGTATGGTTTGATGCACTCTGATGATGGGGTTGTGACTGTCAGCTGTAAATTGCACGATTCATTCTTGGTTGATGTAAGAGTGCATGGTCTTCAACTGGATATATTTTTAATTTGACAGTTTATGTGGGGGAGGAATGAGTCGGATACTGCTAATTGTAGTCAATGACCCTCGGTATTTTTTGTCGCACCGATTGCCGATAGCCAAGGCAGCCCAAGGGAAGGGCTATGAAGTGCACGTTGCGAGCATTGCGAGCCCTTTGTCAGGAAAAGTTGTTGAAGAAGGCTTTATTTATCACACGATCAAGTTAGAGCGCGGCGGTACCAACCCATTCCTTGAGTTCTTTGCGATGATATCGTTCGTGAGATTGCTTTGGCGTCTACGGCCGACTCTTTTGCATTTGGTGACGACTAAACCGGTTCTTTATGGGGGGATGGCTGCTCGCCTCGCTCCTGTCGGAGGGGTTGTATCCGCCATCGCTGGCATGGGCTCTGTGTTTATTGGAAGAGACTTGCGGTCGAAAGTTCTGTCGTTTGTTTTGAGACGTATGTATCGATTAGCGCTGGGCACTCACAATCTTCGGGCGATCTTTCAGAACCCTTGCGACCGCGCCCTGGTGATGAAGATGAGCGGCTTGGATGCTGATAAGGCGGTGTTGATTCGTGGTTCGGGGGTCCATCTGGCTTCTTATCCGGTTTTGCCAGAGCCAATCGGCACGATAACCGTTACGTTTGCAGGACGATTCCTTAGGGACAAGGGTGTCCATGAATTTATCAAGGCCGCCCAATTAGTCAAACGTCGTCAGAACGATGTGATCTTTCAACTGGTTGGTGACGTGGATGAAGGCAACCCAACCAGCCTTTCCGGTGCTGAGGTAGAGGCCCTGACAGTCGAAGGGAATGTACGTGTACTCGGTTATCAGAGTGATCTGGCCAAGATATTTTCTCGTTCGCATATTGTAGTCTTGCCCTCTTATCGAGAAGGATTACCAAAAGTCCTGATCGAGGCTGCGGCCTGTGCGCGGCCTGTTGTCACGTCTGACGTTCCCGGCTGTCGTGATGCTATTATAGCGGGAGAAACCGGACTGCTTGTGCCGGTTAAAGACGCCGAAGCATTAGCCATCGCGATTGAGAAGTTGGTTTCGAATGCAGAGTTAAGGCATGACATGGGTCGTGCTGGAAGAAAATGGGCGGAGCGTGAGTTCGCCATTGAGAATGTGGTGAAAGTCCATTTGGATGTCTATCAAACACTTGAGGCTGAATCTTGAACTTGCCAAAGAGCATAGTTATAACCGGCGCAACAGGATTCGTTGGTCGGGCTCTAGTCGAAAAACTGCAAGGTAATTCAGATTATAAGCTGACGTTGTTGGTTCGAAAACAGGTTGACTGTTTTTTATCAGGTGTAGATCAGGTTGTCGTGCCGTCGGAGAAGCCCTTTCAGCGTCCTTTATCTATTAGTAAGGGGGCGACTGTTATTCATTTGGCGGGACGGGCACACATATTAGATGATAAATCCGAAAGTCCTCTGCATGAATTCAGGCTCGTTAATGTTGAAGCTACAATTGACTTGGCGCGTCAAGCAATGGAGGCTGGAGCCAAAAGATTCATTTTCGTTAGCTCTATCGGGGTTAACGGTTCTGTAACATATTCCGTTCCATTTAATGAGGATGCAGCTCCACAACCGCATGCGGACTATGCTGTATCCAAACTAGAAGCTGAATGTGCATTGCGCGCTCTGGTAGAAAAAAGTTCGATGGAGTTGGTGGTTATTCGGCCACCGTTAGTCTATGCAGCGAATGCCCCAGGCAATTACCAACGTTTGATGCGTTTGGTGTCCAAGGGCTTGCCTTTACCCCTCGGTGCTATAAAAAATCTTAGAAGCCTAATTTCGCTGGAAAACCTGGTTGACTTTATTTGTCTTTGCATCGAACACCCAGCAGCGGCTAACGAGCTGTTTCTAGTGTCAGATATCAGGCCGGTGTCTACAAGCGAGATGATAACCGCGCTGGCCCAGGGCATGGGATTGAAACCTCGGCTCATTTCGGTACCTGATTTTTTGCTCCGTACTGGTGCTAGGGTCTTCCGGAAACAATCAATCTACACGCAGCTATGTGGTTCATTAGTTATTGATTCATCGAAGGCTCGTGACCTGCTGGGTTGGACTCCGCCCATCTCGGTGATTGATGCGCTGCATCAGTCAGGACGTAAATATATGATGCAGAAAAAGTTAGATGTTTAAGCATAGGCGTGTTCTGTAATGAAAATATTTGTTTTGCTTTTGCTCAGCACCGGTGCCTCATTGGTATTAACCTGGATTTTACGCTCGTATGCCATTCATAAGAACATTATCGACATCCCGGGGGGGCGTAGTTCACACACCATACCCACCCCCCGGGGGGGCGGCTTGGCATTTGTCATTGTCTTTCTCTTGGCGCTGCCGCTACTTGCAGGCAACGGTTTTCTGTCTTGGTCCGCGGCGTGGGCGATGTTGGGAGCGGGTATCGGGGTCGCCGTTCTCGGCTTTCTGGACGACCACGGTCACATAGCAGCTCGCTGGAGGTTGCTTGGCCATTTCTCAGCTGCAATTTGGGCGTTATGTTGGCTAAGTGGTCTGCCCACGATTAACTTGTTTGGTCATGAGTTTGCGTTGGGTTGGTTTGGACACGTACTGGCGGTCGTTTATTTGGTGTGGATGCTCAATCTCTATAACTTCATGGATGGTATCGATGGTATCGCTAGCGTGGAGGCGATATGCGTTTGCCTCGGCGCATGTGTCATTTACTGGTTGGGTGGATTTAACGGCCTTATCGTGGCGCCGCTGATGTTGGCGATGGTAGTCGTGGGGTTTCTTTACTGGAATTTCCCCCCTGCACGTATCTTCATGGGCGATGCGGGCAGTGGGTTCCTAGGGATCATCCTTGGGCTGCTTTCCTTGCAAGCCGCTTGGGTTTCTCCGAAGCTTCTATGGGTGTGGCTGATTTTACTCGGTGTCTTTATCGTGGATGCTACCGTCACCCTTATGAGGCGCCTTCTGCGGGGCGACAAGGTATACGAAGCTCATCGCAGCCATGCCTATCAGTTCGCCTCACGCCAGTACGGGCGTCATTTACCAGTGACGCTCGCCGTCGGTGCCATTAATCTATTCTGGCTCCTACCCCTGGCCGCTTGTGTCGTATGGTGGAATGTCGATGGAGGGTTAGCGCTGACGGTGGCTTATGCGCCGCTGGTGTTCCTGGCTGTTAGATTTCATGCCGGGGAGCTCGAGAAGGTATGACGCCAGACTGATGGATGGTTTTTTCTGTTTGGCAATTGTCCAATGGACAACGGATTCACAACGTACTTCAGTAATGGATGCATTAGAGCCCGGTCAGGGTGCGTGAAGGTAGTTATGGATAAAGTAAGAACAGCGTTGCTGGGGCTGCCCAGACGTCATAAGCGGGCAATCCAGGTGACCACGGATGTGGTTTTAGTCTGGGCCGCGCTCTGGTTGGCTTTTGTCGTCCGGTTAGGTATTGACGTATGGGCGACCCCCATCGAGACCCATCTCTGGCTTTTTGCGTCTGCCCCGGTGATCGCGATTCCAATTTTCATTCGCTTCGGAATGTACCGCGCGGTGATGCGCTATTTCGGCAATGATGCGTTGATTACCATCTGCAAGGCCGTCAGTCTTTCGGCATTGCTATTAGCGCTTGTGGTGTATTGGTACAGCAACCATACGACCTTGGTACCGCGATCTATCATTTTCAATTTCTGGTGGCTGAGCCTCATCATGCTTGGAGGCCTGCGCTTGATGATGCGGCAATATTTTCTGGGTGATTGGTTCTCCGCAGCCCAGCATGTGCCATTTGCGAATCGCGATGATGGCCTGCCCAAGGTTGCGATTTACGGTGCGGGTGCGGCGGGCAACCAGCTCGTCGCCGCACTGCGTATGGGGAGGGTGATGAGGCCTGTCGCATTTATTGATGATGATCGGAGTATCGCTGACCGGGTTATCGCCGGATTGCAAGTTTATCAGCCCAAACATATCCAGAAGATGATTGACGCGACCGGCGCGCAGGAAATCCTGTTGGCCGTTCCTTCTTCGTCACGCGGTCGTCGTAGGGAAATCCTGACATTGCTGGAGGGGTTCCCGTTACACGTTCGCAGTGTTCCGGGATTCATGGATCTGGCAAGCGGCCGGGTCAAGGTGGATGACATCCAAGAGGTGGACATCGCGGATTTACTTGGGCGTGATTCCGTACCGGCCCAGGCTGATCTGTTGGAGCATTGTATAGCAGGGCAATCGGTATTGGTGACCGGTGCCGGCGGGTCAATCGGCTCTGAATTGTGCCGCCAAATCCTGGCCCTTCAACCCACTACACTGTTGCTTTATGAGCATAGCGAATTCAATCTTTATAGCATTTTGTCTGAACTTGAACCCCGAATAGCCCGGGAGTCCTTGTCTGTAAGGGTGTTGCCGATTCTAGGATCGGTACGGGATGAGAACAAATTGCTGGACGTGATGAAGACTTGGAGCGTCAACACGGTCTATCACGCTGCGGCTTACAAGCATGTGCCCATGGTAGAGCATAATATTGCGGAAGGCGTTCTGAACAACGTAATCGGAACGCTTAATACCGCGCAGGCCGCATTGCAGGCTGGCGTGTCAAATTTTGTGCTTATTTCTACTGACAAGGCAGTTCGACCCACCAATGTGATGGGCAGTACGAAGCGACTCGCGGAGCTGACTTTACAAGCCCTCAGTCGAGAGCTGGCCCCCGTATTATTTGGCGACAGGGCAAACGTCTCACGGGTCAATAAGACCCGCTTCACTATGGTTCGATTCGGTAACGTACTGGGCTCTTCCGGTTCAGTAATTCCCCTGTTTCACAAACAGATCAAATCCGGGGGGCCTCTGACCGTTACGCACCCCAAGATCACGCGCTATTTCATGACAATCCCTGAAGCCGCTCAGTTGGTAATCCAAGCGGGCTCCATGGGGTTGGGTGGGGACGTATTTGTTTTAGATATGGGCGAGCCGGTAAAAATCATCGAGCTAGCAGAAAAAATGATCCACCTGTCAGGTCTAAGTGTCCGCTCTGAAAAAAATCCCCATGGGGACATTTCGATAGAATTCACTGGCCTGCGTCCTGGAGAGAAGCTCTACGAAGAGCTGCTGATCGGCAACAACGTTGTCGCGACTCAACACCCTATGATCATGAGCGCCAATGAGGATCACCTGCCTTGGGAGCTGCTGAAGGCCAGCTTGACCGAGCTGCTCGCTGCCATTGACCGTGATGATTACGCCAGGGTTCGACAGTTGCTTAGGGATACGGTGAGTGGATATGCCCCGGATGGCGAGATTGTCGATTGGATTTATCAACAGCGTCGCCTTGAGCCTTAACATATCTGACATGTTGTAACGTGCAGGTTTTTGACAGCCTTTCACCATCGCTAATATTTGAGAAGCAGCTTCGGAAAGCTGCTTTCTCTTAACGATGTCATGGAGCGTCATCAATGCTTAGAGGAAACTAGTAGGTAGGCGCCGTTGTAATTTATGAAGCCCACTTCTAGGCCTACTGCGTTGAGCAATGCTCCAGCCCTTCCTTCAGGTTAGACAGAGCCGGTACGTTCAGTCCTATAGTATTTTGTGCAGGCCCAAAGCGGTCGTTTGAGGTGGTTTGATCCGGCCTCGCCATGCCGTGGGCTGACCGCAGATCGACTTTTTCAAGAATCATTCCAATTATCAAGCCCGGCCTGGCCTCCGAACGGTGCAAGGATTTTGCGCACACAGCGATCCGTGTCTGGAGAAAATCGTAGATACCATCCTTCAGATGGACAGTTTCCGCATAAAAAGGCACGATGTGTCGTTGACTGAGCGCGTATTGAGAGCTTCTGGCATACTCTAGGCCGGAAATCATCAAGCGATTTGCAGTTTGTATTGTGTACTGTTTTGCTTGATAAATAAGTTTGTAGTAAATACAAGGATTGACTTTGAAGACAAAAGCAATAAGTACGGCCAATGAAAAAAGTAGAAGTGGTTTTTTTTGGTTGTTATTGGGGACCGCTGGTCAAAACGCCGTACAGCTCATTTCAATTCTCATTCTAGCTCGAATCCTGACGCCAGCAGAATTTGGGGTCGTTGGCATTGGTGCCGCCATCATTGCGTTTTTGAGGATTTTTTCTGAGGTCGGAGTAGGGCCTGCTCTGGTTCAAAAAGAAGAAATATCCTCGGTGGACATCAAAACAGCCAATTCGATGTCTTTGCTATTGGGCGTCATTCTGGCCATCTCTTTATATTTTTCAGCTGAAAGTTTTTCACTTTTTTTTAGTATGCCGGAGCTGACGGAAGTATTGAGAACACTGGCCTTGATGCTGCCTGTCATTTCATATTCTGTGGTAGGGCAATCGTTGCTTCAACGACGCTTCGAATTTAAGAAGTTGTCGAGTGTTACGTTTTCAAGTTATCTGGTTGCTTACGGCGGCGTTTCGGTTTACATGGCGCTGCATGGATATGGCATGTGGTCCTTGGTTGCTGCATTCTGGATTCAGTCGATAATTTTTCTGATATTGATACTGATACTGTGCAGGGATGCCGCGAAGGTCGGTTTTAGCTACCCCAGCGCCAAGGGGATGCTGGACTTCGGCGTAGGCTACTCGATGGCCCGGCTCTGTAACTATGCCGCAGGCCAGGGGGATAACCTCGTTGTAGGTAAGCTCCTCGGCGCCGAGTCGGTTGGGCTCTATGGGCGGGCCTATCAAATCATGTCCATGCCCGCGATCTTATTTGGCAGCGTAGTGGATAAGGTGTTTTTTCCACTGATGGCAAAAATGCAGAATAATAATGAGGCGCTCGAAAGGCTATACCTCTCTTCGATTTATTTTTCATTGCTTATATTTGTATATCTGAGCGGTTATATCTACATTTTTTCCGATCAACTGATAGGTGCTCTCTTCGGTGATGGATGGGGTGAGGTAGCAAAACTGATAGAGGTTATGTCAATCGGTTTGTATTTCAGAATCGGCTATAAATTTAGCGATTGCTTAACGATGGCGGTTGGGAAAGTCTATGCCCGTGCGGGTATTCAATTCCTTTACGCTCTCTCTGTTGTGGTACTCGTGGTGTTGGGAAGTGGGTGGGGATTGATAGGCGCCTCGATAGGTGTGGTGGTGGCGATAGTTCTCAATTATCTGATGATGATGATGCTTGTCTGGAGAATATTGAACTTTAACGTGGGCGTAGTATTCCTTCGTCACCTCAAAGTGCTTGGTTTGTTTTCAGTCTCGCTTCTGATTTTCCTGTTTTTAAATCGGTTGATTGATATTAAAAGTCCGCTCTTGGGGTTCGTTGTGTCTAGTCTGATTTATGCCGCTTCATTCGGAGTGGTGTTGGTCGTATTTGCAAGGTACCTGAAAGACGAGTTTGGAGTTCTCAAGCTTGTTGCCAAGCGATGAACGTGGTGAATGATGAATAGTTTATTTTCGAAATTGCAAGTGTTTCTGTTTGGCATTTTCATGCTTTGTCTCATCGGTGTGATTGACTCTATTCCGGTCATAGTCACGTTGGTGTATTTTTATACAGGGATAATCGTTTTCCTTTACGCAAAAAAAGGCGTGGCGGATCCAAGGGTATTTCCTTTGGCCTTTATGTCCGTGTATTTTACGTTTTTCCCGTTGCGTGCTTATTTGTATGGCTCGGAAAATCTACCATTCGATGAGGGCGTTTTGATCCTCAGTTTGCGGTTGCAATTTATTGCAATGCTGGTTTTTGTTGCGGTCTCAAATTTGTTGGTTAGTAACGTGCGACAAGTAGGGATTTCAACATTCTGTTCTCAACAGGTTCGTAGTACGTCTTCGGAACGGCTGTTGTTCGTCTTTATGCTGCCCTTTGTTTTTTATTCATTGGTCATCATCCTGACTTCGGAAGCGACGTCAAAGCGCGAAGTGCTGGACAGTTTTTCTTCTGTAAAAACAATCAGTGACTTTTCGATATTGATACTTACTGTTCTTGTGTTTCTGCGCGCGGCAAGAATAGGACGCTTTTTTTACAAAGATTTGTTCTTGATGCTTTATTTGGTGTTCTGCGTGTTCTATGTGTTGTTGACTGGAGAGCGCGACAGTCTGTTCAAGTTATTATTCGGTTTTATGATCATATATTATGATCGGCGTGGGAATTTTAATTTTCTGAAGATGATCGCTATCTTTGGTGCGCTTTTGTTTGTTGTTCCAGTGTCCCAGTATTTTAAAAGCGTTTTACTGTCGGGTACGGTAAATTTTGATCGCTTTGGTGGAGATTTGATTCTGTATAGCGAATTCATGTCTTCTTCGCGTAATTTCTATTCCCTATTGGTTTTCGATGCTAGCCAAAATATTTCATTCCTGCTCAGTGACGTGGTGCGTGCCTTTGTACCGACCGCATTGCTGGGTGATTACGGTATGCAAAGTACCGTCGCTTGGTTTGATCGTGTGTTTAGGCCTGAGCACGGATTTGATGGCACGTCAGGTTGGGGCTTTACAATAGTGGGATTTGGTTACATAGTCGGCGGTCTGGCGGGTATTGTTCTGATAATGACGTTTTATGCATGGCTGCTCGCATTTCTTTATAACCGCCGATGGCGCTCACTTTACTGGTATGCGTTTTATATCCTCGCGCTTGCAGCCTTTGTATACGCGCTGCGGGCAGATCTGGCCAACTTGCTATCTCAGGTTTTCAAAATATCCGGGCTGTGTGTTCTGTTTGTTTTTATGGCGCATTATTTGTTAAGGCGGCCTTCTGGAAGCGGTGATCTTAATAAGGGGGAATTATGAACGGTAGAATGCTTTTCAAGTATTTCTCTTTCTTGATTTGGGTTGTTTCAGCTTGCTTTAAGATGCTGCCCTCATTCGTCGCCTGGTTTTTGTGGGATCTCGTCTCACCCTTTGGTGGTAAGGTCGCGGTTTTGCTGCGGTATTGTATTGTTTCAGGTCGTGCCAAGCACTTTGGGAAAAATATCTATTTTGGAAAGACAGTAGTTCTGAAAAATCCCGCAGAGTTTTCAGTGGGTAATAACGTTTCGATACATGATTCCTGCTATTTGGATGCTATTGGTGGATTGAAGATAGGGGCTGATGTGTCCATCGCGCATCAAACGTCTATCATTACGTTCAATCACACTTGGTCGGATATGAGTCAGCCTATAAAATATAACCCGATAGAAAAAGCCCCCGTCATCATTGAAGATGACGTTTGGATCGGCTGCGGCGTGCGTATCCTGCCCGGCGTTGTCATTGGCAAACGCTCCATCATTGCAGCGGGTTCCGTTGTCACAAACGATGTGCCCCCCGGCGTCATAGTTGCGGGAGTGCCGGCGAAAATTATCAAGAGTATCGTATGAAGCGCGTGTTGTTTGTTCATGACCATATTTTCAAATACCGTGGTAATGCGTATTACTCCGGGGGAGGGCTGCCTGCTGCCATATGGCCCCGCTACCTGCAGGTTTTTCCTTCACTTACCGTCGTTGGACGGGATGGTGGAACTCTTATCGAAGGGGAAGAAGGGTATACCCTGTCTTCCGCAAGTGGAGTCGATTTTTGCTTGCTTCCTGGTATTTCAAATTTAAAGAGTTTGCTTTTAGGCCATGCTGGTGTGGAGGCCGTTTGCCGATCTCTGGTGGCTGACTCCGAAGGCGTGATCGCACGTCTTCCAAGTCGACTGGGTCACTTGTTTGTTAAAGAGGCTAAAAGACAAGGAAAACCCTACGCAGTGGAGGTGGTGGGATGCGCATGGGGTTCGTTGTGGGACCATGGTAGTTGGAAAGGAAAGTTTCTGGCGCCGATAGAAGCTCTGAAAACTCGGCAGGCGGTAGCTTCGGCGCCGTTTGCTCTATACGTCACAGAGAAATTTCTACAAAAACGCTACCCATGCAAAGGAGGGGTCACTACTTTTTGTTCCAATGTGAACATTCAGCCTGTTGCTGATGAGGTGTTGTTTGCCCGACAACGCCGTATTGAATCACATAAAACAAAAGTTGTTATCGGCTTAATCGGAAATTACTCATCCAAATACAAAGGGATTGATGTGGCCATTCGCGCAATGGCGTTGGCAGATGAAAAGCTTCCTGAATGGGAATTTCAGGTAGTCGGTTCAGGCGATGCGAGCGCCTATATCGATTTGGCTCATAAGCTCGGCGTGGATGAAAAGGTCAAGTTTGTCGGTACGAAACCTTCGGGCAGCGCGATATACGAATGGCTTGATACTGTCGATTTGTATCTGCAGCCTAGTTTTCAGGAAGGGTTGCCTCGCGCTTTGGTCGAAGCCATGAGTCGCGGTTGTCCGGCCGTTGCTACTTCAATAGCAGGTATACCCGAGTTGTTAAAGGATTCCGAGATGATCGCGGCGGGTGACCACGCGACGCTGTCGAGCAAGATTCTTGCATTGCTTCAGGATAACGGAGCGATGTTACGTTTGGCGCGGGAAAATTTCGAAAGAGCCCAGTCATACTACCAACCGGTATTGGATACCCGACGTACGACCTTCTGGTCTTCTTTCGGGCAATACATCGGGTCCAATCGTAACCGACCCATAAACCGCACCTAGAGAGCGCGCTTGCCGTGGAGCCGAGGCTTGCAGTTCCACGACGACAAGGCATCGTAATTTTGACCGAGGATGCCTGTGGCGGGCGCTCCAGTGCGTGGCGCAGCCACGCATAAGACTCTGCAATTGCACCTATCTGTCACAGCGACTCTCACTAACGAAGCAAGTCAGGATTATCCCTCACTATTGAACTACCTATAAGATTGGATCCGGTAACATTCAGGTGGTTTTTGTCTCGATAGAGAAGATGACCATTGCGAGTCATGCCGCATTGCCCATTTCGGCAAACGTATTGACTAATAGGTACATATTTAACGCGCGGCTCTCTCTGCACGACATTAAGCAGTTGCTTTCGGTATATGTCGAATTCTTTATTGGCAGTGGCCAAGGGAATGGAACATTCATTTTTTAGGACCCGAGCTTTCGTGATGCACTTCTTAGGGTCGAATGGAAACCTAGGCACGTCGTCGAATAAATACACCTCTTTGCCGCTAGCCAGCAGCCTCTCAACCGAGGCGAAAAGCTCATCTTCAACAGTCGAACCTACGGGAACTTGATTAAGACGTTTTATCCAATGCATCGTGATGATTATTTTTTCTGGTCCATCCTCACTCGCGAGAAAGTCATAGACTTCCTTGAATTCTGTATTGCTCACAAAGGGTGGGCTTGCCTTAATATAATATGCGACGTTTAGATTTGGTAATGCCTTTGCCATGCCGTTAAATAAATGTTCGGCATGACTATCCCCAATGATCGCCACGTCAATTTTAGAGTCGGCCTTTGACTGCATGCATCTCACATGGCGTTCGTGAATCAGTGCGACACTTCTAATGCTGGGCTCTGAGCACACCTGATAATTATCGGTAAGATAGTTAAAGAACTGCTCGTGCCCAATCTCTCCAGCTATTTCTTTGCCCGGTCTAAGTTGAGTGGCGCCGCCGGTATATACATAAAAGCCCAGGGTGCCAACTATCAAGCCCAACGAGGCAAGCATTCCAACCACGCTTCTGCGCTCGGAATGTCTTATTGGCGTTTCAACATATTTATATGTTGTCCATGCAAGCATTACCGCGACCGCTATTGCGCCCCCCCTGTAGCCAGAATTTGGAACCTCGCCGCCCGTCAAAGTGGCAAACGACAAGAGGGGCCAGTGCCAAAGATAAAGTGGGAAGCTGAGTAAGCCTATCGATACGAATAATTTGCTACCCAGTATGTTTCGATTTAACCAGGACCCTTCTGCCGGACCAATAAGTAACAAAGAGATCGCCACAGGCAATACCGCCCAGAAACCCGGGAATTGTTTGTTCTTATCAATAAAAATGAAACCAAACATCAGCAGAGCGAGCGCGCCGACAGAACTCGCCTCAATCATCCACACCGGAATCGTGCGAGCGGTATTGCCCCGTTTAAAATATGCATATCCGTAGACTAGTAACCCTCCTGACGCAAGCTCCCAAAACCGCGTAAGTGGTGAGTAAAAAGCACCCGCAGGATCAGAATCAACCATTACGACGCTGTAAATAAAGGAGGCAAGGATCAGCGCGGGAATTATAGCTAAGGAAGTCTTCCTGAATGTCCATCCCATCCAAACTACTACGGGCCAAATCAGATAAAATTGCTCTTCAACTCCAAGGCTCCACAAATGAAGGAGTGGCTTCATTTCAGCGGCCGAATCGAAGTAGCCGGACTCGCTCCACAAATTCAAATTTGCTACAAAGCCTATGCCTGAAGCAACGTGTTTACCAAGCTGTTTGTACTCTGGGTCAAATAAAAAGTACCAACCAAATCCCATGCAACAAAAGAGGACTAGGATTAACGCCGGAAACAATCTACGGATGCGCCTCGAGTAAAAACTCAGGATGTTTAACCTGCCCTTTGCAGCGCCATTCAATAGAATTCCGGTAATTAAATATCCAGAAATAACGAAGAACACATCTACGCCGATAAAGCCGCCAGGGATAATAGTCGGAAACGCATGGTATAGTACGACGGCCATAACGGCGATCGCGCGTAATCCGTCAATATCTGGTCTATACCGAAGGGATGGTTGCATGAGGGCGTGGGGCCTTGACGTAATGGTATGGAGTGTCCGCATGAATGTGCGCGGCCGCCGAGTTTAACCTCATGAAAAATAAGTAGCAAACCGGTACCGACGGAGGTCTTGCGTGTGTATTTGATCACTGGATCTGCGTCGGCGTGATGGCCAGTGTTTATCGGCTTCTTCCCGAAATCATATATTTGCGCACCGAAGACGCAGGTTCGCTCCTGTTCAGACAGCTTGATTTCGCCAGCATCACTCATACCGTGCCCGGACTGGAAGAGAGACCCTCTCGCAGGGCTTGGTGCGGTGATGCAGGGTGCGGGAGTCTGTGGCTGGCCTTCTAACTCAAAAAGATTCTATAAAAACAGAGATCTCGGTATCATGCGCGCTTTAAAAATGAAAGGTAACGGCGGCAAATGAACCTAAAGCGAATTAATGAGATAGATCTGCTCCGGTTCATAGCTGCTATGTCGGTCGTTTTTTTTCATTATACATTTCGGGGCTACGCCGCCGATGACAGGTCGCTCCTGCCTTATCCGTTATTAGCACCTGTAGCAAAATATGGTTATTTGGGTGTAGAGCTGTTTTTCATGATCAGCGGTTTTGTCATCATGATGACCGCCGGGGGGGAGGGTTTCAGGAAATTTTTGATATCGCGGGCGGTCCGCCTTTATCCGGCGTTCTGGGTGTGTTGCTCAATAACGTTTGTGGTGACGCTTGCTTTGGGTGGGGATCGTTTTTCTGCGACAGTTCCTCAGTACCTTGGCAACTTGACGCTGATGGGCGATTTTTTCGATATTCGTCCAATTGACGGCGTGTATTGGTCGTTGTTTATCGAGATCCGTTTTTATTTCCTGATAGCGCTCGTTATGCTTTTTCGAAAACTTCATCGAATAGAGGCGCTACTGTGTGTTTGGCTCGTGTTGTCCGTAGCGCTTGAATTCACCGATGCCAGAGGGTGGCGGAGGTTTTTCATTACCGAATACTCAACTTACTTTATTGCCGGGGCTATGTTTTATCACGTGTGGCTGAGCGGCGCTTCGAAGTTGAGATGGGCGACGATAATCAGCTCGTGTGCGTTCGCTATTTATCAAGGTGTTAATATGCTGCCTAGGTTGGAGCGCCACTATCACGTTGACTTTAACGCTTTTATAGTGGCTACGATAATTTTTATCTGTTATGTAGTCATGGGTTTGGTTGCCAAAAAGAAGATGGGGTGGGTGGCGGGGCGGAGATGGGTGGTGCTGGGCATAATTACATATCCACTCTATTTGCTTCATCAAAATGTTGGCTTTATGGTCTTTAACGCACTCTATCCGGCTGTCAATCCGCATTTGTTACTATGGGGGACAATGGCACTTATGATTGCCATGTCCCTGTTTATTCATGTTGTGTTTGAAAGGGCTATGGCGCGGCAGCTAAGACGCGTTCTAGACCACAGTAGTAATAAAATTGCGGTGCTGTTTACGGGAGGTTTTGAGCGATTGAAATCATACCGGCCGAAATGACATCATCGCCTGACCCTATGCTTCGGTAGTGGATTTTGGCGGTGCTCGAAGGTTCGACATCCCGGCGTTCAGGACTTGGTGAGCGACCGGCTCGAAGTTGATGACATCCAGGAAGTGGATGCTGCGGACCTTCTTGGACGCTATGCGGTTCTTGCGTGACTTGATCTACTGGAGCATTGCATGACGACGCCATTCAAGCTGGCGGAATTGCTGATCGCCATCGAGCGGGATGATTGACCACCAGAGACCGTGAACTGCTTCGCGATACCGTCAGTGGTTACGCTCCGGACGGTGAGATTGTCGACTGGATCTACCAGCAACGCCGTCTCGAACCCTGATTATTACACACGCCGTAACGTACACATTTTTGACAGCGACACATCATCGCCTAAGTTTGAGAGGCAGCTTCGGAAAAGCTGCTTCTCTCTTAACGATGTCATGGAGCGTCATTTATGCGTACAGGCTACTTCTACTCTTTGATTTTTGCCTTTCTGACCAGCGTCTCGATTGCTGCTATCGCTGCCCCAGTGGTCAAACCCGAGTCGGTCGCCACGTCTCAGGCCGTGGAGCAGCCAGCCAAAACCCAGGGCGCCAAGGTGGATTTAAACGGGGCGGATGCTGCAACGTTGCAGCGCGAGCTGTCAGGCATAGGGAAGGGCAAAGCCGAAGCGATTGTTGCGTATCGGGAGAGTAATGGGCCGTTCTCTTCAGTAGAGGAGTTGCTGGAGGTCAAGGGTATCGGCAAGTCGATTCTCGACAGGAACCGTGACAAGCTGGAAGTGAATTGAGTTTGTAATTGTAAGAGGCCGGTCGAATAGACTGGCCTTTTTGCCAGCTGGTGTTTGCAAATTCCGAAGGCTTTTCCGTGGTTGGCACAAATAATGACTATCTACAGCCAATCGATTGTTCAACAATCCAAGGCCTTCATCCATGACCAACACTCTCTCCCTCGCCGACCAGATCACTCTGGAGCTACGCGCCGACATCATTGGCGGCCGCCTGCTGCCAGGCATGGCGTTGGTAGAGAACAACCTGGTATCGGCCTACAACGCTTCGCGCAATACCATCCGCGAAGCGTTACACCGCTTGGGCCAGGAAGGCCTGACCCGTTACGTGCGCAACAAAGGGGTAATGGTCCGCAGGCTCGGTGTCAATGACGTGCGAGATCTGTTCAAGGTCCGTCGCACCTTGGAGCTTCAGGCCATCCTAGGCAGCCAACCATTACGCGAGTATCAGTCAGACCGGATGCTCGAAGCACTCGAGGCGGCGGATCTGGCTCGGGAGCGTGAAGACTGGCGTTCGGTCGGTACTCATGGCCTGGCGTTCCATCAGCACATCGTTGGTTTGATGCGCAGTCCGTTGCTGGATGAGTTCTTCACTAATGTGGTCGCACAACTGCGCCTGGTGTTTAGCTCCGCACCCGATGAGGCACGTTTTCAGGCGCCGTGGCTGGCCCGTGACCGGCGCATTCATGATTGGCTGGCCGAAGGCGACAAGTCGACGGCTCACGAAGCGATGAGCCTTTACCTCGACGATTCCGAGCAACTGCTATTGCAGATGCTGGCTCCCACCCACCACCCCTGATCAAGGACCCGCGCCATGTACAAAGACTACCCAGCCGCCTACCAGGTCAGCAAAGGTTCAGCCCTGCAGGTGGACAAACCCTTCTACGACCGTATCCGCACCCAGCAGGACAAACGCAGCCTGATCGAGCAGTTCGAAGTGCCCATCCGCACTGGCCACGCCTGGCACGTGCCCGCCGGGCATGTGTTCCGCGTCACTACCCCAGTGGGGCCGCAAGTGGGGGACTTCAACGTCTGGAATGCCCATGACCCGCGGGAGCGCCTCTGGGCGGCGCGCACCCGTCAGCTTCAGGGCGCTCATGTCAGCACCCATGATCGGTTGTGGTCGAACCTGCCATTCCTGCGGCCGTTGGTGACCATCACCGACGACAGCCTGGCCGGCTACGGCATCGATGAGCATGGTGGACGATTGCATGATCTGCTGGGTACGCGCTGTGATCCCTATGTAAACAAGATGCTGACCGGGGAGGATTTCCATCATCACTGCCATTCGAACCTGACCCGTGCGGTGTTGCCCCACGGCCTGACTGAGTTCGACGTGCATGATGTGCTGAATATTTTCCAGTGCACAGGGCTCAATCATGACGACATGTACTTCATGAAGGCCTGTCCGGCGCAGAAGGGTGATTACCTGGAGTTTTTTGCCGAGATCGATTTGTTGTGTGCCTTGTCCACCTGCCCGGGTGGTGACCTGTCGCTGGCGATGTGGGGGCCGGACGCGCAGGATCCTCTCAGCGTCTGCCGCCCGCTGGGTGTGGAGATCTATCGGTTGGAGGATTCATTGCTGGAGGGCTGGAGCCAGCCTGAGCGGGCCGCGTACAAGGGGCTGCATGGCTTGCATATTGCCAAGGCGGATTGGGAAAAATAGCACCGCGTTTTGCTATCGGGTGCCTGCTTGTGTGGCGAGGGAGCTTGCTCCCGCTGGGCTGCGCAGCAGCCCCAACGGCCAAAACTCGATTTAGCCTGACACTCCGCGCCAGCAGGGTTAGGGCCGCTTCGCGCCCCAGCGGGAGCAAGCTCCCTCGCCACAAAAGCACTAAACAAAAGCACTAAGCAAGCCAGGTAATCAACGATCCTTGGCTTCTTTCGCATCCATTTCCGCATTGCGCTCGGCAACACGCTTGCGTTGTTCGTCCGTGAGTTCGACTTTGTTGGCCGTGTCGCGCAGCATCATCAGGCCTCCCACGATCGAGCCGATTGCGACAATCAGAATCAACCAGGCATACCAGGGCATAGGGCTCTCCTTGAGGGCGCGATGGACAGACGAACGTTTCGCCAATCCATCGCACTTACCACTTATGAGCGAATGTTGTTCGCAGTGGTTCAATACTACGCCCGTTCGGCCGGCTTCACCTCACAGCCCGGTCAGCATCGCATCGGCGGGAGCATCCGCACGCAGTTGTGCGGTGAGGACGAAGTAGACAAAGCCCACCGCCATGAAGCCAAGGAAGATCAGCCCGATCAGCGCGTTGAACCAGGCCATCGCCACCAGGCACACCACCGCCAGCACCAAGGCGATCCCCGGCACGATCGGGTAACCCGGTGCGCGGAAAGTACGTTCCAGGTTGGGTTCGGTTTTGCGCAGCTTGAACAGGCTGAGCATGCTCATGATGTACATGACGATGGCACCGAACACGGCCATGGTGATCATCGCGGCGGTGAGGGTCATGCCGCCGAGGTTGATCAGGCCGTCGCTGTAGATCGCGGCAATGCCGATCAGTCCGCCGGCGATGATGGCCCGGTGCGGGGTCTGGAAGCGTGACAGTTTGGCCAGGGAGGCGGGCAGGTAGCCGGCGCGGGCCAGGGCGAAGAACTGCCGTGAGTAGCCGAGGATGATGCCGTGGAAACTCGCCACCAGGCCGAACAGGCCGATCCACACCAGCATGTGCAGCCAGCCGGAGCTTTCGCCGACCACGGTTTTCATGGCTTGGGGCAGGGGATCGTTGATGTTCGACAGGGTACGCCAATCGCCGACGCCGCCAGCCATGAACATGACGCCCATTGCCAGGAACACCAGGGTCAGGATGCCGCTGATGTAGGCCTTGGGAATCGTGCGTTTCGGGTCCTTGGCTTCTTCGGCGGCCATGGCCGCGCCTTCGATGGCCAGGAAGAACCAGATGGCGAAAGGAATCGCGGCGAACATGCCAGCGATGGCCGGTGCGCCGAACACATCTGAGCCGGCCCAGCCGTTGAGGGCGAAGCTGCTGAAACTGAACGCCGGGGCCACGACGCCCATGAACACCAGCAGTTCGGCCACCGCCAGTACGCAGACAACCAACTCGAACGTCGCGGCCAGTTTGACCCCGAGGATGTTCAGGCCCATGAACACGATATAGGCGCCGACGGCGGCGTGTTTTGGGTCCAGCGCTGGGAACTGCACGTTCAGGTAGGCGCCGATGGCCAGGGCAATCGCCGGCGGGGCGAAGACGAATTCGATCAGTGTAGCCAGCCCGGCAATCAACCCGCCTTTCTCGCCGAAGGCGCGACGGCTGTAGGCAAACGGCCCCCCGGCATGGGGAATGGCGGTGGTCAGTTCGGTGAAGCTGAAAATGAAGCAGGTGTACATGGCCGCCACCATGAAGGACGTCACCAAAAAGCCCAGTGTCCCGGCCACGCCCCAGCCGTAGCTCCAGCCGAAATACTCGCCGGAAATCACCAGGCCGACGGCAATGCCCCATAAATGCAGGGTGCCCAGGGTGGGTTTGAGTTGTGTGTTCATCGGTGGCTCCCCTCGATCCATAGCAAAAGCGCTAGGGAGGGCTGTGCAGCGGGCGTGCCAGGCTGGCGGGGGCGGTCGTAATGGGTGGAATCGTGTCGTATCGGGGATGTTCGCTGCTTTATGTGCCCCTGTTGTGCGCCAGTTGAGGGCGTTGGCGCTGATGATGCCGCCTTCGCGAGCAAGCCCGCTCCCACACTGGACTTGCGGTGAACAGTCGATTTCATGCACACCACAAATCCTTGTGGGAGCGGGCTTGCTCGCGAAGAGGCCCTCCCGATCACCGCCATAACAACGCGATAAATACATTCTTTACAGATTCTTTATCCCCCAATCCCGCTCTCGATCTCGCTCCTTTACAGCCTCCCTGCAGACAATCACTCCCCACACGGCACGACGCCGTATCACGGAGAAATCCCATGAGTGTTCTGGACGGGGTGTCGCTGCTGCTGGCAGTGGCGCTGTTCATTTATCTGCTGGTTGCGCTGTTGCGCGCCGATCGGAACTAGGAGCGGTTATGCACGGTTATGACTTCGGGCTGATCCTCGCCTTTTTCGCCCTGGTGCTGGTTCCGGCGCCGTTCCTGGGGCGGTTTTATTACCGAGTGATGGAAGGCCAGCGTACGTGGCTTTCGCCGATTCTCAGCCCGGTGGAGCGCGGTTGCTATCGCCTGGCCGGTGTCGACGCCACCGTTGAGCAGAGCTGGCAGAAATACACCCTGGCCTTGCTCGCGTTCAACCTGGCGGGTTTTGTCTTGCTGTTTGCGATTCTGCTGCTGCAGGGATATTTACCCCTCAATACCGACCAACTGCCCGGCATGGAGTGGACCCAGGCTTTCAACACGGCCGTGAGCTTCATGACCAACACCAACTGGCAGTCCTACAGCGGTGAAGCGTCCCTGAGCTACCTGAGCCAGATGGTCGGCCTGACCGTGCAGAACTTTGTCAGCGCCGCCACCGGCCTGGCCGTGCTGGTGGCGCTGTGTCGCGGCATCGGGCGCAAGTCCGCCACGACGCTGGGTAACTTCTGGGTCGACATGACCCGCGCCACCCTCTATGGACTGTTGCCGCTGTGCCTGCTGCTGGCGTTACTCCTGGTCTGGCAGGGCGTGCCGCAGACCTTCGCCCACTATGTGCATGGGCTCACGCTGCAGGGTGCCGACCAGGTCATCCCGCTAGGGCCGGCCGCCAGCCAGATCGCCATCAAGCAACTGGGTACCAACGGCGGCGGTTTCTTCGGCGTCAACTCGGCGCACCCCTTCGAAAACCCGACGGCCTGGAGCAACCTGTTCGAAGTCGCTTCGATCATCCTGATTCCTGCCGCGCTAGTGTTCACCTTCGGTCATTACGTCAAGGACCTGCGCCAGAGCCGCGCGATCATCGCCTGCATGTTGGCGCTGTTCCTGATCGGCGGCGCCACGTCACTGTGGGCCGAATACCAGCCCAACCCGGCCCTGGACAACCCGGCCGTCGAACAAACCGCACCGCTGGAAGGCAAGGAAACCCGCTTCGGTACCACCGCCACCGTGCTGTGGTCGGTGACCACCACGGCCGCGTCCAACGGCTCGGTCAACGGCATGCACGACAGCCTCAACCCGCTCAGTGGCATGGTGTCGCTGGTGAACATGATGGTCGGCGAGGTGATCTTCGGCGGCGTCGGGGCCGGGCTCTACGGGATGCTGTTGAACGTGCTGATCGCGGTGTTCCTGGCCGGCTTGATGATCGGTCGCACCCCGGAATACCTGGGCAAGAAGCTGGGCGCCCGAGAGGTGCAACTGTTGGTCGCAACGCTGCTGGTGATGCCCGTCAGCGTGCTGGTGCTGGGTGCCGTCGCCGCCAGCCTGCCCGGGCCGGCCGCGGCGGTGAGCAACCCTGGCGCCCATGGTTTCAGCCAGTTGTTGTACGCCTACACCTCGGCGGGGGCGAACAACGGTTCGGCATTCGCCGGGTTCGGTGCCAATACACCCTTCCACAACCTGATGCTGGGCCTGGGCATGCTGATCGGCCGGTTCGGCTACATCCTGCCGGTGCTGGCGTTGGCCGGCAGCCTGGCCTTGAAGAAGACCGCGCCGATTGGCCAGAACAGCTTTCCCACCCACGGCCCGCTGTTCGTGACCCTGTTGACCGTGACCATCCTGCTGGTCGGCGGCTTGACCTTCCTGCCGACCTTGGCGCTGGGGCCGATTGCCGAGCACCTGAGCATGGGCTTCTGAGGACTTGATGATGAATATGCCAATGAGCAAAACCATCGCCGCCAAGGCGCCGGAGCAACCCAAGACTCACCTGTCGGCCCTCTGGCGCCCGGCGTTGGTGCAAGCCTTCGTCAAGCTCGATCCTCGCCAGTTGCACCGTGCACCAGTGATGCTGGTGGTGGAGCTGACCGCGATCCTCACCACCGTGTTGTGCTTCATCCCCGACAGCGCCGTGCCGACCTTCGTCGCCGCGCAAATCGCCCTGTGGTTGTGGTTCACGGTGCTGTTCGCCAACTTCGCCGAAGCCTTGGCCGAAGGGCGGGGCAAGGCCCGGGCCGACAGCTTGAAGGCCGGCAGCGAAGGCCTCAACGCCCGTCGCCAGACCGCCAGCGGCTTTGAAATCATCCCCGCCACCCGTCTGCGCAAAGGCGATGTGGTGCGCGTCGAGGCCGGCGACATGATCCCCGGCGACGGTGAAGTGATCGAAGGCATCGCCGCGGTCAATGAGGCGGCGATCACTGGCGAGTCGGCACCGGTCATCCGTGAATCCGGCGGTGATCGCTCGGCCGTCACCGGCAATACGCGGCTGGTTTCCGACTGGCTGCTAATACGCATCACCAGCAATCCTGGTGAGTCCACTCTCGACCGCATGATCGCTTTGGTGGAAGGTGCCAAGCGCCAGAAAACCCCAAACGAAGTGGCGCTGGATATCCTGTTGATCGGCCTGACGCTGATCTTCCTGTTGGTGGTGGTGACGCTGCAACCGTTTGCCCATTTCGCCAACGCCAGCCTGCCGCTGGTGTTTCTGGTGGCCCTGCTGGTCACCTTGATTCCCACCACCATCGGCGGGTTGCTGTCGGCCATCGGCATCGCCGGGATGGACCGCTTGGTGCGCCTGAACGTGATCGCCAAATCCGGCCGCGCGGTCGAGGCGGCGGGGGATGTGCATGTGTTGATGCTGGACAAGACCGGCACCATCACCTTTGGCAATCGTCGCTGCACGGCGGTCTATGCCGCCCCCGGTGTGAGCGCCAAGGAACTGGCCGAAGGCGCGCTGTTCGCCTCGTTGGCCGATGACACGGCCGAGGGCAAGTCCATCGTCGAGTACCTGCGCGGTTTGCAACCACAGCCCGAGCCTGGCATCGACGCGCTGACGGCTGTGCCGTTCAGTGCTGAAACCCGTTTGTCCGGGGTCGACTATCAAGGCCGCATCTACCGCAAGGGCGCCGTGGATTCCTTGCTGGATTTCATCGGCCTTGCACGCAATGAGTTGCCGTCGGCGCTGGCGCGGGAGGTCGACAAGATCGCCCAGAGTGGCGGCACGCCGCTGCTGGTGTGTGTGGACGGCCGGTTGCTGGGTGCCATCCACCTCAAAGACGTGGTCAAACCGGGCATCCGCGAGCGTTTCGCCGAGTTGCGCAAGCTGGGGATCCGCACGGTGATGGTCACCGGCGATAACCCGCTGACTGCCGCGGCGATTGCCGCCGAGGCGGGTGTCGATGATGTGTTGGCGGAAGCCACGCCGGAAAAGAAACTGGCGCGTATCCGTCACGAGCAAAATGACGGTCGGCTGGTGGCCATGTGCGGCGACGGTGCCAACGACGCCCCGGCGCTGGCCCAGGCCGATGTCGGCATGGCGATGAACGACGGCACCCAGGCCGCGCGGGAGGCGGCCAACATGGTCGATCTCGACAGCGACCCGACCAAACTGCTGGACGTGGTGCAGATCGGCAAGGAGTTGCTGGTGACCCGTGGGGCGCTGACCACTTTTTCCATCGCCAATGACATCGCCAAATACTTTGCCATTTTGCCGGCACTGTTCGCCTCGATTTATCCACAGCTCGGCGTGTTGAACGTGATGCACCTGAGCAGCCCGCAGAGCGCGATTTTGTCGGCGATTGTCTTCAACGCCTTGATCATCGTCGTGCTCATCCCCCTGGCCCTGCGCGGCGTGCGCGTGCAAGCGGCAAGCGCGGCGGCGTTGTTGCGGCGCAATCTGTTGATCTATGGCCTGGGCGGGATCGTGGTGCCGTTCGTGGGGATCAAGGCGATCGATATGTTGCTGACGGCGTTGGGGCTGGCTTGAGTCGTTGTGGCAGGTGAGGCCGTTGTGGCGAGGGAGCTTGCTCCCGCTGGGCTGCGAAGCAGCCCCAAGAAGCTGAATGCTATCTGCCTAGCACACCGCATTCGCTGATTTTCAGGGCTGCTGCGCAGCCCAGCGGGAGCAAGCTCCCTCGCCACAAACAGGTATGCCTGCCAATCAGCTGTTTTCTTATTCGAGGGTTTTGAGATGTCCACTCTGATTCGCCCGGCCTTGAGCCTGTTATTACTGATGAGCCTGATCACCGGTGTCGCTTACCCGTTGGTGGTCACCGGCGTGGCGCAAGTCGCGTTTCCCGCCCAGGCCAACGGCAGCCTGATCGTCGACGCCGCCGGCAAGGTCCGAGGCTCTACGCTGATCGCCCAGAATTTCACCGGTGATGCCTGGTTTCATCCACGGCCATCGGCCGGTGCCTTCGCCACGGTCGCCAGCGGCGCCAGCAATTTCTCCCCGAGCAATCCGGCCCTGGCCACACGGGTGATCGATGCCGCCGGCAAGCTCCAGGTACCCGGTCAGGGCCCGGTGCCTCTGGCGCTGTTGACCACCTCCGCCAGCGGGCTGGATCCGCACTTGCCTCCGGCGGCGATTGCCTATCAACTGGCGCGTGTCGCCGCGGCGCGCAACCTGCCGATCTCGACGTTGCAGCAACTGCTCGACGTCAACATCCAGCAACCCTTGGTGGGCCCGCCTGTGGTGAATGTGTTGGCGCTGAACCTGGCCCTGGAAAAACTGTAAAACCTGTGGGAGCGGCGCCTGTGGGAGCAAAGCTTGCTGCAGCAAAAGCCTGCTGCAGCAAAGCCTGTGGGAGCAAAGCTTGCTCGCGATGAACGATAACGCGGTCCATCCGTTGAACTGTGTCGCCTTGATCGCGAGCAAGCTTTGCTCCCACAGGTCCGGCTCCCCACAGGGTGTTTGATCAATATTTGAAAGAGATTTCCACGCCATGAGCGACTCCGGCCGCGCCGACGCACTGTTAGCCAATCTGCCCCGCAACGACCGTGGCCGGCTCAAGGTCTTCCTGGGCGCGGCCCCGGGTGTGGGCAAGACCTACGCCATGCTGCAAGCGGCCCACAGCCAATTGCGCCAAGGCGTGAGGGTCATGGCCGGGGTGGTGGAGACCCACGGTCGCAGCGAAACCGAAGCGCTGCTCGGCGGCCTGGTACAGCAGCCGTTGGTGCGCTCGGAATATCGCGGTGTGATGCTCGAGGAAATGGACCTCGACGGTCTGCTCGCCGCCCGGCCAACCTTGGTCCTGGTGGACGAACTGGCCCACAGCAACGCGCCCGGCAGCCGTCACGCCAAACGCTGGCAGGACATTCAGGACCTGCTCGCGGCGGGCATCGATGTCTACACCACCGTCAATGTCCAGCATCTGGAAAGCCTCAACGACCAGGTACGCGGCATCACCGGCGTGCAGGTGCGCGAGACGTTGCCGGACTGGGTCCTGCAGGAAGCCGATGAACTGCTGCTGATTGACCTGCCGCCGCGTGAGCTGCTGGAGCGCCTGCGCGATGGCAAGGTCTACGTGCCGGAGCAGGCTCGGGCGGCGATCGATGCGTTTTTTTCCCAGACCAACCTCACCGCGTTGCGTGAGCTGGCGATGCAGACGGCCGCCGCCCAGGTCGACAATGACTTGGCCCAGGGTTATCGACAACTGGGCCAGGCCGCGCCGGCGGTGCGCGGACGCTTGCTGGTAGGCGTGGACGGTGACATGCAGGCGGAACGCCTGGTGCGCCATGCCAGCCGCGTCGCCCAGCGTCGGCATCTGCCGTGGAGCCTGGTGCATGTGGACAACGGCAGTGCCCGTGACGAACTCTCGCGCCAGCGTTTGCAGAACGCCCAGCAACTGGCCGAACGCCTCGGTGGCGAGGTGGTGTTGCTGCGGGCCGGCGAAGTGGCCAGGACGCTGATCCAGCATGCCACTGAACGGCGCGCCACGCTGGTGCTGGTGGGCCAGTCCCGGCCACGTCTGCGCCGACGCTTGTTTGGCGGCGGCCTCGCTTCCCGTTTGCTGCGCGATGCCCGGGGGCTGGAGATCAACGTGTTGGACAGCGATGAGCAACCGCGTCCTGCCCGGGTGCGTTCCGGCGCCGTCCAGACCGGGTTCGATTATGTGCTGGCGTTGCTGGCGACCGCGGCGGCCAGCGCATTGGCCTGGGGTATCTCGGGGTTGTTGGCATTGCCCAATATTTCCCTGTTGTTCCTGATGGCGGTGTTGCTGGTGGCGGTGCGCAGCAGTCTCGGCCCGGCGCTGGCCTGCGCGGCGCTGTCGTTCCTGGCTTATGACTTCCTGTTCATCCCGCCGAACTTTTCCCTGACCATCCAGCGCGAAGAAGACGTGCTGACGCTGGTGTTTTTCCTGCTCATGGCGGCCCTGACCGGCAATCTTGCCGCGCGCCAGCGTCGCCAGTTGCAGGCCTTGCGCGATACCCAGCAGGAAACCGGCGAGTTGCTCGACCTGTCCCGCAAACTCACGGCCGCCACCGACCGCCAAGCGGTGATCAGCGCCGCCGTGCAGCACTTCAACGATTGGCATGACTTGCAACTGTGCTTGCTCAACCGCGACGGTCAGGGCGGTTGGAAAATCGAAAGCGGTGAATCGTTGACCTTCACCGAGGCCGAGCGCGCGGCGGCCGACTGGTCGTGGCAGCACGATCAACCGGCGGGCGCCGGCACCGGCACCTTGCCTTCCGGACGTTGGTGGTGGTGGCCGTTGTCGGCCGAAGGCGGGCCGTTGGCGTTGCTGGGTGTATGCCCGAAAGAAGGCAAGCCGTTGAGTGGCCAGCGCCGCCGTTTGCTGGCGGCCCTCAGTCAACCCTTGGCCCAGGCGCTGGCGCGGGCGCAACTGGCCCAGGACCTGGAGGCGGCGCGTCTGCATGGTGAAACCGAACAACTGCGCAGCGCCTTGCTGGCTTCAGTGTCCCACGACCTGCGCACGCCGCTGACCGCCATGCGCGGCAGCATCGACAGCTTGCTGGCGCTGGGGGAGGCGATCCCGCTGGCCGATCGTCGCGACTTGCTCGAAGGCACCCGCGATGAAGCCGAGCGACTGGATCGCTACATCCAGAACCTGTTGGACATGACCCGTCTCGGCCACGGCGCCCTGAAGCTGGCGCGGGACTGGGTGGCGCCGGCCGATATCGTCGGCAGCGCGCTGAACCGCCTGCGGGCGGTGCTGGCGCCCCTGGCGCTCAGTGTCGAGGTGCCTGTTGAATTGCCCTTGTTGCATGTCCATGCGGCATTGATCGAACAGGCGCTGGTGAACGTGCTGGAGAACGCGGCGCGCTTCTCGCCGGCCCACGGACGCCTGTTGCTGAGCGCCGGGGCGACCGACAGCGAGGTGTTTTTTGCCGTGGCCGATGAAGGACCCGGGATTCCTGAAGAGGAACGGGAGAAAATCTTCGACATGTTCTATACCGCCGCCCGTGGTGATCGGGGCGGGCAGGGCACGGGGTTGGGGTTGGCGATCTGTCAGGGTATGGTCGGCGCCCACGGCGGGCGGATCAGTGTGGCCGAAGGTCTCGACGGACGCGGCACCTGCATCACGCTGCACCTGCCGTTGCAGGCGCAACCAGGCATGGACGATGAAGCTTGAGCCCGGCTGAGATACTCTTTTGCTACCAGCAGCTTGCGACCTGCTAGCCTTTCCATTTGATTGCAATGAACGAGCCCCATGAGCCAGACCGCGACCCTTTTGGTCATCGATGACGA